>JAJDOB010000288.1 GCA_022340385.1 Rhodobacter sp. | reverse complement strand
TATCGCAAAATGAACATCTATGGCATTTGCGCCCCGGACGACAAATCGCGCTAGCGGCAAGGCGGCCTGAAGTGGTGCCTTTTCGGACAGGGATTGCCTGTCACCGGCGGCTAGAGCGGTGTCCTTTCAGTGTGAATCGGTGGGGCCGCTCTGGCCTTCTGTTCTTGCGCGCAATTCATTCCGAAAACCGGTTCCCAGTTTTCGGATTGCGCTCTAGGCTCCGGTGACCCGCCAGATGACGTCGCCGACATCGTCCGCCATCAACAGCGAGCGCCCGTCAGGACCGATCGCAACGCCGACGGGCCGCCCGAATGACACTTTTTCGTCTTCCGACAGGAAACCCCACAGAATGTCGCGGGGTGGTCCCGCCGGGTGACCGTTTTCGAACGGTACGAAGATCAGCTTGTAGCCGCTAAGTGTCGACCTGTTCCACGAACCATGCTGCCCGATCACCATACCGTCGCCAAACCCGGGAAGCGTGCCCTCGGGCATCCAGCACAGCCCCAGCGAGGCCGTGTGGCCGCCCAGAGCATAATCGGGCGTGATCGCACGGGCCACCAGATCGGGATCCTGCTTGACCCGGTCGTCCACCGTCTGCCCCCAGTAACAATAGGGCCAGCCATAAAACCCGCCGTCCTGAACCGAGGTCAGGTAATCCGGCGGCGTTTCGTCGCCCAGCCCGTCACGCTCGTTCACGACAGTCCACAGCGTCTGGCTCGTCGGCTCCCAGGCGGTTCCCACCGCATTGCGCAGACCCGAGGCAAAGATGCGTGCGTTGCCGGATGCAAGATCAAGTTCCCAGATCGCGGCACGGCCTTCCTCGGCCTCCATGCCATTGTCGCCGATATTGCTCAGCGAACCGACACCGGCATAGATCCTGGTGCGGTCAGGAGAGACGATCAGACTGCGCGTCCAGTGCCCGCCCGGCTTGAAATCGACCAGTTTGCGGCCCGGCCCGGTCAGGCGCGTGGCACCGTCTTCGTAGGGGAAGGCGACGATTCCATCGGTGTTGCCGACATAGAACGTGCCATCCACCAGAGCCATGCCGAACGGCTGGTTCTGATTCTCGACAAAGACCTCGCGGATCTCGGCCACGCCATCGCCGTCCGCGTCGCGCCACAGCGTGATCCGGTTGGCGCTGACGCCAAGCGCACGCGCCCGCCGCAGCGTCGCATGCATGGCGCGTTCCATCAGGGTTCTGGGCGGGTCGGCCTGCATCAGCGCCTCGGCGACCAGCACGTCACCGTTGGGCAGCACCTCGATCCAGCGCGGATGCAGCAGATCGGATGCAAAGGCATTGACCTTCAGGCCCGCGGCGGCGGCGGGAACCTGCCCCGGTGCCCAGCCTTTCGCCGTCGGCATCTTCAGGGTCATGATGCCCTGCTTTTTCGCCTCCGGGATGGTTGGTGACGCACCCAGGGCCTGCGTTTCGGGCGCACCCATGCGCCGCAGCAAAACCATCGCGCCACCGACAATCGAAGTGGCTTTTGCCATGAAGTCCATATTCTGCCCCGTTGTTTGAGCCCGGCAGTCTAAAGCGCAATCCAAGGAACTGAAACCGGTTTTCGGGCTGAATTGCGCCGAAGAACAGAACCTTGGGGCGACGCTGCCCGCTGCCACCCTGCGGGCGGGCAAAACGCGCCGCCTGCAGGGTCAGCCGGACAGGACAGACGTGACGGCCCTTGCGGTTTTTGTTGCGATTTCATCGGCTTCGTCGCGGGTCAGACAGAACGGCGGGGCATAACCGATGATGTCGCCCTGCGGCATTGCGCGGGCGATGATGCCGTCTTCAAGCAGCGCGGCGACGATCCTGGGGCCGGTCTTTTCGGCGGCGTCGAACATGGTGCGGCTGTCGCGGTCCTTGACCAGTTCGACGGCGCAGAGCAGGCCCGCGCCGCGCACGTCGCCGACATTGGCATGTTCGCCCACCGCCTCGCGCAGCACCTTGTTCAGATAGACACCGATCTCGCCGGCGTTCTGCACCAGATTCAGCTTGTCGATCAGCTTCAGGTTCGCCACGCCCGCCGCCGCCCCGATGGGGTGGGCCGAATAGGTCCAGCCGTGCCCGATCGGGCCATTCTCGTCGGTTCCCTGTTCCAGAACCTTCCAGACCTTGTCGGACACGATGGAACCCGACAACGGCGCATAGGCCGATGTCAGTCCCTTGGCGATGGTGATGAGATCGGGCCGGATGCCGAAATGGTCGGATGCGAACATGGTTCCCAACCGGCCGAAACCCGTCACCACCTCGTCGGCGATCAGCAGGATATCATGGCGGTCCAGCACCGCCTGAATGGCGGGCCAGTACCCTGCGGGCGGCGGGACGATTCCACCCGTTCCCAGAACCGGCTCGCCGATGAAGGCGGCAATGGTATCGGCGCCTTCGCGTTCGATCAGTTCTTCCAGCCGGGCGACGCAATGCGCCACGAATTGCTGTTCCGTCTGGGCCGGATCCTCGCGGCGGAAATAATACGGCGCTTCGGTATGCACCACCTGCGCCAGCGGCAGATCGAACTTCTTGTGAAACAGGTCCAGCCCGGTCAGCGACCCGGTCATCAGCCCCGACCCGTGATAGCCACGCCAGCGGCTGATGATCTTCTTCTTCTCGGGCCGCCCGAGGATGTTGTTGTAATACCAGACCAATTTGATGTTGGTCTCGTTGGCGTCCGAACCCGACAGCCCGAAATAGACCTTGCTCATATGGTCCGGCGCGCGGTCCAGCACCATCTTTGCCAGGGTGATCGAGGCCTCGGTGCCGTGACCGGCATAGGAATGGTAATAGGCCAGTTCCCTGGCCTGATCCGCTATCGCCTCGGCGATCTCGGGGCGGCCATATCCGACGTTGACGCAATAGAGCCCGGCAAAGGCGTCAAGCAGGCGTGTCCCCTCGCGGTCCACGATATGACTGCCCTGTCCCCCGGTAATGACGCGATGCGGTATCGCGCCCCGGGCAAACTCTGCCAGATGGGTCGACGGATGAAAGAAATTCTCGCGGTCCCAAGCTTCCAGATGGTCGTTCTTCAGCATTTCATTCCCCTCGTTCTTCTTCGGCCCCGCCTGCGGCAGACATTTCCGGTTTCAACCGCGTTTCCTGCCACCCACGCCCGGCTCGCACTGTGCCTTGGGCCCAAAACGGCACATTGCCGGGCGGGTACGGTTGGCCGGCACCATGCCGTATTGCGCCGGGCACGAGAAGCGGTAATTCCGGCGCGGGTGCCGGCCGGGGTACATTCCGGTGACAGAACCGCCCCGCCGGGCCGGTGCGATCCATCGCCTACCCGGCCCCCTGGTTGACCCGAGCGATCAGCGCCTCGCCGGTTTCCTTGCGCTCGCTGTAGCGATCCACCAGATAGGCGGCATTGCCGCGCGTCAGCAGGGTGAACTTGACCAGTTCCTCCATCACATCGACCATCCGGTCATAATAGGGCGACGCGAACATGCGGCCATCGGCGCCAAATTGCTGGAATGCCTTGGGAACCGAGGACTGGTTCGGGATCGTTATGCACCGCATCCAGCGCCCGAGAATGCGCAACTGGTTCAGCGCGTTGAAGCTTTGCGAACCGCCGCAGACCTGCATCACCGCAAGCGTCTTGCCCTGCGTCGGCCGCAGCGCGCCCAGCGACAGCGGGATCCAGTCAATCTGGGATTTCAGGACGCCGGTCATCGCGCCGTGGCGTTCCGGAGAGCACCAGACCATGCCTTCGCTCCAATTCACCAGATCGCGCAACTCCTGCACCTTCGGATGATCGGCACCGGCATCGTCGGGCAGCGGCAGGCCGGCGGGGTCGAAGATTTTCGGCTCGGCCCCCAGCCGGGACAGGACGCGCGCGGCTTCCTGTGACATCAGACGGCTGAAAGAGCGTGCCCGAAGCGAGCCGTACAGCAACACGATGCGCGGCGGATGGCTGGCGCGCATCGCGGGAAACAGGCGCTCGTCCTCGATGTCGCGAAAATGCGCTTCGGAAAGCTGTGGCGTATCAGTCAACGGGCTGTCCATTCTCGTTCAGGATCATCTGGCCGTCGTCGCTGAAAACCGGGCCGGTCGGCGGATGTTCAAGCAGGTCGAGCACCCGACCTGACGGACGGCAAAGCCGCACGCCCCTGGGACTGCAGACGATGGGCCGGTTGACAAGCACCGGATGGGCCAGCATCGCCCCAAGCAGCGCCTCGTCCGACACCGAGGGGTCGGTAAGGCCAAGCTCTTCTGCCGGCGACCTTGTGGTGCGAAGCGCGGCGCGCGGCGACAGGTCGGCCGCCGCGAACAGCGCCACAAGCTGCGGTCGGGTCCAGCCGGTTTCAAGATATTCGATCACAACCGGCTGCTCTGCGCTGGCGCGAATGATCGCAAGCACGTTGCGCGAGGTGCCGCAGTCGGGGTTGTGGTGGATCACGACGGTCATGGGGTCAGGCTCCTGTCAGGTTTGTGCGGAGATTCCGGCCGCGCCGGGCGATACGATCTTGGGCTTCAGCGTCAGGCATCGGCGGGCCCGTTCAGCAGCCAGTGGAAAAACCCCGTGGCCAGCACCGCGGCGACCAGTTGCACGGCGATGAAGGCCGCGACATCCGCCGGTGCGATCCCTGCGAACGTGTCGGAAAACCCGCGCGCAATCGTCACCGCCGGATTGGCGAAAGAGGTCGACGACGTGAACCAGTAGGCCGCCGTGATATACAGGCCGACAACCATTGGCACCGCCTGCGGCCGCGCCTTGAGGCAGGCCAGGATCGTCCCCACCAGCCCGAATGTGGCCACGAATTCGCCGACCCACTGCCCCGGACCCGTGCGGGCGGTGGTCGAGGGATCAATCAGCGGATGCTCGAACATGACATGCGCGGCCAGCACCCCGACGATCCCGCCGAACACCTGCACCAGCACGTACAGACCGGCCTCCCGCGGGGCGATTTCACGGCGCAGCGCGAAGCTGAGCGTCACGGCCGGGTTGAAATGCGCGCCCGAAATCGGACCGAACACCGTGATCAGCACGACAAGGATCGCGCCGGTCGGAATGGTGTTCCCCAACAGCGCCACCGCCACGTTTCCGCCGGCCAGCCGCTCGGCCATGATGCCCGATCCGACCACGGTCGCCAAAAGCGAAAACGTCCCCAGCCATTCGGCCATCAGGCGGCGATTCAAACTCATGCTGTTTCCCCCAATAGGCGGCCCAACCGGGCCGTGTCGAAACTGCCGGGCGGCGCGCCTTGCCGTGACCGGCCTTGCCGTCACCCGCTGCCACAGCCAGGTCATTTCGGTATTCGCCGAATTGATTTCGGGCTAGGCCAGCCCTCGGCGCTTGTCAAGCTTCGGTATTTCGGGCAATTACGAAATATGGATGACACCCGTGCCATCGAGGCGTTCGCCGCGCTTGCCCAGCCCACCCGGATGTCGGTGTTCCGGCATCTTGTGAAAGTCGGCCCCTCGGGCATGCCGGCGCTCGAGATCTCGCGGCAGCTGAAGATCGTGCCATCCACGCTTTCGGGGCACCTTTCGATCCTCAGGCGTTCCGGAATGCTGATCGCGACGCGCCACCAGCGCGAAATCCACTACGCGGCCAACCTTGCGACGGTCAACGAACTGATCGCCTTTCTGCTGGCCGATTGCTGCAACGGCCAGATCGGCCATTGCGGCGACATCCTTTCCCTGCTGGACTTGGGGCGGGCCGTTGAAAACAAGGTCTGACAAACGGGCGGGCGGCCCGCGCTTTATGTCCGCCCCGCCCCGGAGGCACTGATGAAGCTGCTGATGTTCGAACATTGCTCGCTGTGTTTCCGGGTCCGGATGATCGCGGCGTTCAAGGGCATTCATCTGGCAGAGCAGGTGGTCGAGGATGACGACAGCGCCGCGATGACGGATCTGGTCGGGCGGCGGGTGATCCCGATTCTGGTTCTGGATGACGGGACTCCGATGCTGGAAAGCTGGGACATGGTCGATTACATCGACGCCATCGGCACCCCCGTGCTGACCGGCCGCGAACGCCCCGAAATCGCGGCACTTGCCGACAGAATGCTGAAGATCACGCCCTTCCTGACGATGCCACGCTATCCGCTGCTGCCGTTGCCGGAATTTCGCACCGTCGCGGCGCGCGATCATTTCATCCTGCGCAAGCGCGAATCCTACCCCGACCTGACGCTGCTGCGCGCCCGGACCCGCGACTATCTGGCCGAACTCGGCCCGGTGCTGGACGCGCTTGACGCGGAAATCGACAGCCCGCAGGCGATCAATGGCACCCTGTCGCGCGACGATCTTCGGATTGTTCCCCTGCTGCGCTCTGCCGCGGTGGTCGAGGGGCTGACCATGCCGCGTCTGGTCGAGGGCTATTTCAGAAACATGATGGATCGCGTCGGCTTCCGCCCCCTGCCCCGGATCTGAACGCGCGCCCGTTGAGATTTCCGAACACGTCAGGCCATACGCGATCCAGGCGATCAGGTCGAATATCACGTTTCAAATTCAAAGGTTGGAATTTGTTTGGAGATCGGTCTATATACTTCTGCAACTCGTTTCAAAAGAGGGCTTTCCATGCCAGATCACGGCCACACACCGCCCCGCCACAATCGCGTGCGCCCGGCGCTTTGCCTTGCCCTAGCGGCCGGTCTTTGCCTTGTCGGCCAAGGCAGCGTTCAGGCGCAGGCAACCGGGCACGGAATGCACATGCACGGGGCCGACGGAACCGGCCATGACGAAGTTACCATGCCCGGCTTGCGCGGACCGAACGCAAGGCCCGAGGAAAGCGCCGAACTGGCCGTGATGTTCCGCAATTTCGAAACGATCGAGCGCGAAGTCACCAATCTGCCCAATGGCATTCGCACCGTCACGCGGTCCACCGACCCGGCGGTGATGGACAATCTTGTCAGCCACGTAACCGGTATGATCGGACGGGTCGAAGCCGGCGACGACCCGCAGATCATCATTCAAAGCCCGACGCTGGACATCTTCTTTGCGCGCGGCGAAGCGATCGCGACCGAAATCGAGGTGACGGACGCGGGCATCGTCGTGGTCCAGACATCCGACGACCCGGAACTTGTCACGGCGCTGCATGTCCACGCTGCCGAAGTGTCCGACATGGCGGATCGCGGAATGCAGGCAGTCCATGAAATGATGATGAAGCGCGCTGGAAACTAGCGCGGCCGTCCACATGTGAACGGCTGACCGTCAGGCCGGCCGGCAGTTACCGAAAGCCAGCCGGGCGACCCCGGGAACGGCCGACAAATGGCGCGCGGCGCGCATGTCGACGCCGGCGACAACCGGCACCGGACAGCCCTGTCCGAAGCGCTGCTTATGCCCTCTCTGGTTGAAAATGCAGGCGTTTTGGCGGCGAATCTCGCCAAAAGGCAGAATCAACCGTCCTCTCGCCGGAAAGGGCTTGGTCATAGGCACCGGGCAGCTTTATCGTGCCGATTGCCAATGCGGATGGGGATTGCAGGCACTGACCGCAATTTGGCCATGACCGGATTCGTGAACTTTTGGGGTAAGACACATGACACTCGTGATCACAACGGTGACCAATACAGTGGGCACCAATCTCAACCTGGCTGCCAATCAGGACATCTACGTTGCACCATCAGCGCTCGTCGCCTCGCAGGAAGGCTATGGCATCCTCGCTGACGAGGGCGGGCATGCAATCGATATATACGGCGCCGTCTATGGCGAGCCCGCCGGCATTCGCCTTGAAGATATCGCGGACTCTATCGGCAATAGCCGGATACTGGTTGGTGTCGGCGCATCGGTTGCCGGCCGCGCCATCGGAATTCAATCGCTTTCGTCGTCACAATCGATCTCGGTAGCAGGCCTTGTCACCGGGAATGACGGAATAGTCCATTCCGGCGGTACGTTCAGTCTCAGCAACAGCGGTTCGATCATCGGCAGCTTTGGAGATGGCCTCAATGTGGACAGTTCGAGCGGAAATATCGTGAATACCGGGCTGATCGAATCCACTTTTTTCGGCAGCGGGGTGATCCTGGACAACTCGACGACAACCGGCAGTTTCGCGCCGACACTGCGAAATTTCGGCACAATCCGCGCTCAATTCACTGCGATTCTTGGCGACAGTTCCAATCGCGACACCATTCTGAATTACGGTGCCGTCATCGGCGATATCCAAGTCCAAGGTGAAAATGATTATGTCCTGAATGCCGGAACCGTCGAAGGCAAGGTCTTGCTTGGGTTCGGCAATGATATCTATGACGGTCGCGGCGGAACCGTAAGTGAGCGCGTCGATGGCGGCGCAGGTGACGACACCTATATCATCGACGACCCGACGATCCTGCTGGTCGAAAGCGTATTTTCCGGCACTGATACCGTGCAATCCGCGGTCAGCTATACGCTGGCCGACAATTTCGAGATACTCGAACTGATCGGGTCCGACAACACCGGCGGCACCGGCAACAGCGAAGCAAATTTCCTGATCGGCAATGCAGGCCGCAACCAGTTGTTCGGGCTCGATGGCAACGACGATATCAATGGCAAGCAGGGCGATGATTATCTGGACGGCGGCAAAGGCAATGACACGATGGCCGGCGGCAGTGGCAATGACGATATCTTCGGCCGCCGCGGGGCGGATCTGATCGTTGGCGGCCAGGGCGACGATTCGCTGCGCGGCAATCGTGGCGACGACACCATTCAGGGCCAAGACGGCGACGACAGGATTCTTGGCGGTCACGGCGCCGACACGCTGAACGGCGGCGCCGGCGCTGACCAGTTCGTCTACCGCACCGTCAGTGACAGCACGATGGCAACGCCGGACGTGATTACCGATTTCGAAGTCGGCACTGACAAGCTGGACTTGTCATCGCTGGTCAGTGACCCTATCACGCTGGACCTGCTTGGCGTTTTCACTGGCACGGGCCCAAGCCTGCGCAGCGCCGAAGTCGGGGGCGACACAAGGGTCAACATCGACGTTGATGGCGACGGTGTGGCCGATATGCGGATCGTGCTGGCAGGAACCACCGGCCTGACCGAGGCCGATTTCATCCTGTGATGTCAGGATCGGCTGCCGATCCGACGCCGGGTCAGTAGTTCTTTTCGAAGAACAGCCCCAACCCGGTGTTGCCATCGGACCCGGCGGTGCCGCGCGCCGTCAACGATGGTGTGATCGAAAGGTTGAGGTTGATCTCGCTCTGGCCCGAGGAATTCACGGTGACATCGGTATAGATATTCTCCGAGATGTACTTGCCGGCCTTCACCGCCGTCTCGCCGTTGGTGTCGCGGGTGATGTCCAGATCGTCCAGCCCGAAATTCTGGCGCAGCCGGTTCACGATTCCGCCCTTTCCATTGCCTGCCAGCGTGTTGATGGCCGACGCGATCTGCAGTGCCTGCAACGGCGAAATCTGCGACAGATCGCGCCCGAACAACAGCCGCGCGACGACCTCGTCCTCGGGCAAGTCTGGCGAAGAGGTGAAGGTGATTTCTGGCGACGAGGCCAGCCCCTCGATCACGATGCGGATGCTTACGCCGCCACTTTCGGTTTCGGCAACGATGCGCAGGTAGGGGTCGAAATCGCCCTGCAGGCGCACGATGCCCTCGGTCAGCGCCAGGCGCTTGCCCAGAATGTCCAGCCGGCCACGGACCAGATCGAACCGGCCCTGGGTGACCACATCCGCGGTGGTGCCCAGCAGCCGCAGACGCCCGCCCATTTCGACGTCCAGCCCGCGTCCGCGCACGAAGATGCGCGATGGCGCGCTGACCGTGATGTCAAGCGGATAGGCCGGGCCGCTGCCGGCGCCGAGGCCGGCGCTGTCCAGCAGTCCCGCACGCGCGCGGGTCTGGCGCACCGCGGCCGGCTCGTTGACGTGTTGCAGGCCCGGCAATGCACCGGACGCCGCGCCAACCGCATCGGGGACGCGCATTTCGACCGGCCCAAGCGTCAGGTCACCGGCGATCGTGGCCCCGCCGGCCAGCGGCCCGCGCGCGGCGATGCGGCCATCGACGGTGGTTTCGTACAGCCCCGGCTGTGTCACGCCGATCGAGGACAGCACGATTGCCAGATCCGCCGGATACGGCGCGCCAAGCCCGACCGGGCCCGACACCGCGATGCGTCCGCCCGAGGACAGGTTCGCGGTCACCGAGATCTCTGCCCGTCCATTGCCAAGGCGCGCATCGGCGCTGAGGCCGCTGAACGATATCTTCTGACTGGGCACCACCAGTGTCGCCCCGTCGCTGCGCGCGGTTCCCGACACCGATTCCAGCGCCGGCGGGCCGTTCATCGCCATTTTGAATTCCACCTGGCCCGACGCCAGATTCGGCGCGATATAGGGATTGGCCAGCGCCAGCGGCGCGGCACCGCTGATGTCGAGATTGACGCGCGACGCATCCGGCGCGATCGCCCCCGACACCGCTGCCCGCGTACCGCCGGGGCCGGTCATGTTCGACGTCAGTTGCCAGTCGCCGCCCTCTGACGCCGCCACACCCGCCATCGTTGCGGGTCCGTTCAGGCCCGGCGCATAAAGCCCGATATCCGCCAGATCGACCGAGAAGCGCACCCGGCTTTTCGCGGGGCTGGTCGACCCGGTCAGATCGGCGATCAGGCGCGGGCTTTTCAGATTGAACTGATCGAGCACAATCACCTGGCCGGTCTCGCGCCGCATATCCAGCGCCAGCTGGCTTTGGCCGACAAGCAGCAGGTCGATCTCTGCCGGGCCGACGCGCAGGTTGTCGCCGGTTCCGCGCAGGCTCAGGCCGAAGGTGCCGCCCTGCAGATCGGCGCGCCCGTCGGCGTTCACCGCGATGGATCCGCCCACCGGGCGGCCTAAAACCGGCGCATAGGGCGACAGGCTGTCGGCATTGACCACGGCGCTGCCGATGACCGTGCCGATCTGGTTGTCCACGACCGCCAGCTGGCCCCGAATGGCCGCTTGGACGCCACCGGGGGCGGTCAGATCGGCCTGAATGTCCCAGTCGCCACCGGTCGCCTCGGCCGTGCCCGCCATCGTTGCCGGACCGGTCAGGCCCGGCGCATAAAGCCCGATATCCACCAGATCGACCGAGTATCGCACCCGGCTTTTCGCGGCGCTGGAAGACCCGGTCAGATCGGCGACGATGTGATCCGACCCAAGGTTGAACCGATCGACGACGATCACCTGGCTGGATTCACGGCGCAGATCGACGGCAAGCCGGCTTTGCCCGCGCAACAGGCGATCGACCTCGTCGATGCCGATGCCCAGATCACTGCCCCTGCCCCGCGCGGTGACGCTGAATGTGCCGTCCTGCAGATTGGTCGCACCCTCGGCCCTCAGCTGCGCCGACCCCGACAGCGGCCGGCCGGCGACAAATCCGTAAGGCCCCAGGTCGGCCACCGACATCACCGCGGTTCCGGTCACGTCGCCAATCGTGTCGCCGGAAATCGCCAGCGTCGCGTCCAGCGCCGCGGCAACCCCGCCCGGGGCGGTCAGGTCGGCGCGGACCGCCCAGTCGTCGCCGGTCTGCCGCGCCGTGCCGATCACCTGCGCCGGCCCGGAAAGGCCGGGTTCCATCAGCGCGGCGTCGGGCAGCCGCAGGTCGAACTTCAGATCGCTGCCGCTGGTTTTCAACTCGCCGCTGGCTTCGATCACCGCGCCGGTCGCGGTGATGTTCAGCCGGTCGATATGGGTGCCGGTTTCGTCGCGCCGCGCCGACAGGCCCAGCACGCTGGCCCCCGCGATCAGGCGGTCAAGCAGGGGCACGCCGATGCCCAGATCCCGGGTGCCGCCCTCCAGGCGGATATCGAAAGCGCCGTCCAGCGGCGCGCCGGTCCCGGCGATGTTCAGATCGGCAGCCCCGCGCAGGGGCCGCCCGACCAGCCCGGCAAAACGCGACAGGTCCTGCGCCACCAGATCGAACCGCGCCGCGGCGGTCAGGTTCAGCCGATCCTGCAATCCCTGCACGCTCAGATCGCCGGCGACCGAATAATCCTGCCCTGAAAGGCTGACTTCGGAAAACTCAAGCGGCGCATCTTCGCGCCAGTTGAAGGACACGCGCCCGCTCAGCATCTCGCCTATGGCCTGCGCCAAGGCGGGATCCGCGGGCGCGATGCCGCGCGCGCTCAGGTCAAGCGCGCCGGTCAACACCCCGATGGCCGCGCCGTTGCCCGGGCTGAGCCTGCCTCCGCCGCCAAGTTGCAGCGCGCCCAGCGACAGGCCATCGCGTTGCAACCGGTCAACATTCAACGTCCCGCTCCAGGCGTCGTTGCGCGCAGCGTCATACTGCATCGCGATCAGCGCCGACCTGATCCGCGTCGGCGGCCCCGGGATCGACAACAGCACGTCGCCTCCGTCATCCGACGCGATCCGCCCGTCCAGCCCGAATTTTTCCGGCCAGTAATCCGCGCCAAGGGTCAGCTGGCCTTTCAGCGTCAGCGCGTCAGAGGTCAGCGACATCGTGTCAAGCCGCAGACCACCCGCGACCGGGCGCGTGCCGCTGACCAGAAGGCGGATGTCGGGCCCGAGAAACTTGCGATATTCGGGCTGCACCAGCGGGCGCAGATCGCCGCCCAGACGGGCGTTGAACACATGCGTGCCGCCGCCGGATTGCGGCGCCACCAGCGCCACCCGACCGGTCAGATTGGGCTGGCCGTCGGTCGTCAACGCGATGTCGGCGGCATAATCCTTCAGCGGTCCCTTTCCGGCGATCGTCAGATCGACAGACGGGCGCCCCGGCAGGCCGATCAGGTTGGCCGCGATCCCGTCAGCCGCCTCGGACAGCCGGAACGACAGATCCAGAATGCCTGTCGCATTGGACAGCGACGCGGCAAAACCCAGCTCTCCCCTGGTGTTGTCGACCCGCTTGATGCCCAGCGAGGCATCGCCCTGCCCTGCGTTCAGCGCCGCCGCACCGTTCATCGAAACGACAGCGGCCTCGCCGAACAGCGCCTCGCCCAGCGTGACCCTGGCGATGGCAAGTTTGGCGATGTCGATCGACACCGGCAGTTCGGGCAGCTTGAAATCGCGCGCCTCGGGCGCTGGCAGATCGGGCAGGGTGATGCCCGTTGCATCCGCCGGCGCGCCCGTCCTGGGCATGCGCGGCAGCAGCAGTTCGGTTGCCGACAACTCGCCGATCTCCAGCCGCCCGCGCAACAGCGCCCCGCGGTTCCAGTCCAGCACCGCGCCCTTCAGGGTCAGCCAGATACCATCGGCATCGGCGATGGTCAGTTGTTCGATCGTCGCGCGCGAACTCAGCGCGCCGGTGAATCCGGTGATGCGCACCTCGCGGCCCGCGTCCGACAGGTTGTCCTCCAGCAACGCCTGCAGATAGGTGCGATCATCCTGTGCCGATGCGGTCTGGGCCAGCACCAGCACCAGCAGCACGCCCGCTCCCGTCGGAAGCCATGTCAGGAACCCTGCAAGAAACCGCTTCAAAACGCCTGTCCGATCCCAAGGTAGATCTGCACGCCCGACCCGGTGTCGCCGCTGACCGGCGCGGCCACATCAAGACGGATCGGCCCCAGCCCGGTCTTGTAGCGCAGCCCCAGCCCGGCCCCGGAATGCCAGTTGCCGGTTCCGTCATAAAAGCTTTCCGCGCCGACATAGCCGGCGTCAAAGAACGCCACCGCGCCGAACGTGTCGTTGATCGAGGTGCGCAGCTCTGCCGATATCCCAAGGAAACTGCGCCCCCCGATGCGCACACCCCCGCCCAGATCGACATCAAGCGATTGATAGGGCTGCCCGCGCACGGTGCCGCCACCCCCCGAATAGAACAGGAAATCGGGATGCGTGTCGGTCAGCCCGGCCCCGAAGACCGATCCGAACTGCAACCGCCCGGCCAGCACGACGCGATTGTCCGCGCCGAACCCGCGATAGATGCGGCCATCGCCATAGGTGCGCGCACCCGAACCGGTGCCGCCAAGCCCAAGGAACGGCGTCGCCTGAAGGTTGACGAAATACCCGCCCGTCGGATCCAGCGGATCGTCGCGGCGATCCAGCGTCGCCGCCGCCGGAAAGGTCAGCAGCGAGAACTCGCGATTGCCGATCCCGTCCTCGGTCTGCGAATAGATGTAGGTGATGCCAAGTTCGGCCTCCAGGTCGTCGGAAAACCGTTTCGCCGCCCCGACGCCAAAGGAAATCTGGTCGGAAAGATAATCCGGCTCGTCCAGATGCTCGTATTGGGTCAGCGCGAATACCTTGGTGTCCGGGCCAAGGGCGGCGGGCGATTCGATCCGCGCGTCGAAGGAATAGTCGATGCCGCCGGTCGCGCCGCCGATATTGGCAACCTCTGCGCCGACGCGAAACCGCTCTGCCCCGCCCAGCAGATTGCGGTGCAGCCAATAGCCCGACAGCATCACGCCATCCAGCGACGAAAGCTCTGCCCCGAACCCGAAGCGGCGGGGCTTTTCATCGGCAAGCGCCAGACCGATATCCATCTTGTTGCCGGGCCCGAGCGTTTCCGCCTCGCTCAGCGCCACCGACGAAAACGCCCCGGTCCGGCGCAATCGGTCCGCAACGCGCGCCAGTTCGGCCGGCGAAAACGGCGCACCGCCCGGCAGTCCGGCAATGCGCCGGACACGACTTTCGCGCACCGCGCTCGGGGTGTCGATCACCAGATCGCCAAAGCGCACCAGCGGCCCCTGGTCGATCTGCACCTGTGCGTTCAGGGTGTTGGCGGCGTGATCGGCGGTGATGCTTTGCCCGGCGGGCGTGGCCTTGGCATGGCCCACGTCGCGCCAGCCATCAACCGCCGCCCCGACCGCATCGCGGATCACGGTGCTGCGCGCCGGCGCGCCGGTCCGGAAATCTGCGGGCAGCCTCGTGTCGCGCGCCAAGGGCGCGATCCGCGCGGTGCCAAAACGAAAGCGCGGGCCGGGATTGACCGCGATCGTGATGTTGGAAATCTGCCGGGGCACCGACAGCAGCGGGATCGACGCGGCCTCTTTCCCGTCGATCAGAATATGCACCACGCCGCTGTAATGGCCATTGGCATACAGCGTTTCGACCATCCGGCCATAATCGGCAAGGGCCGCGGCAAACAGGTCGCGCGCGTCGGTGTTCTTTTCACTGACCGCCGATTGCACGAAAGACGCACCGCGCAAGTCCTGACGCAGCGACTTGTCATCGCCGGCCACACGAAAATCCAGCTTTTCAAGCGCAATTGCCGGGCCGCAGATCAGAAAAACGGTGCAAAGCAAAGACAGGAACCGCGCAAAATCTGGTACTGGTCGCATGTCTTCGCCGATCCCCCCCGGAGCACTGGAAATACTCCTCGCCATGCTATCCGGTGCGCCCGCAAACCACCACTCGTTTTTCCGTTACCGGGCTGCGTTCCGGGGGTTTCGGCGCAACCACGCCGGTCACGCGCGCTGCGGCCGGGTTGATGCGACAGCCACGGCCGCAGGCGGGGCGCAGCGCCCTTGACCGGTTTTGGCTTTTGGTAAAAAATATTACTGTCATGCAAAGATATTCGATCTTCTCGCTGGCTCGCAATGCGCTTGCCGGGCATCGAAACTGGGCGCAGGCCTGGCGCAGTCCGCCGCTGCGCGACCGCTACGAGGTGATCGTCATCGGTGCCGGCGGCCACGGGCTGGCAACAGCCTATTACCTGGCGAAAGAGCATGGCATCACCGACGTCGCGGTGCTGGATCGCGGCTGGCTGGGCGGCGGAAACGTGGCGCGCAACACGGTGACGATCCGCGCGAACTACCTGCGCGACGCCTCGATCCCGTTCTACGTGAAATCGGTCGCGCTGTATGAAGGGCTGACCCGGGAACTGAATTTCAACCTGATGCATTCCAGGCGCACCATGATCGACGTGGTGCACACCTACCCCAAGATGCGGGAATTGCGGCGCCGCCAGCTGACAATGGACATCTACGGCGCAACCTATGAACAGATTTCGACCGAAGAGATACGCCGCCGCATTCCGGCGCTGACCGGCGGCGGACCGGACGCGCGCCTGCCCATCATCGGCGGCATGGTGCACACGGATGCGGGCGTGAACCGGCACGACGCCGTCGCCTGGGGCTACGCGCGCGCGGCGGACGCGCGTGGGGTCGAAATGCACCAGCAAACCCCGGTCCTGTCGCTGATCCGGGGCGCGGATGGCCGAATCGAAGGCGTCGAGACGACCAGGGGCAGGCTGCGCGCGCGCAAGGTCGTGGTGGCGGTCTCTGGCCACACCACCACGTTGACCGAAACCGCCGGGCTGAAGCTGCCGCTGCGCACCATGAACCTGACCGCCTTCGTCAGCGAGCCGGTGAAGCCGCTGGTCGATGTGGTGGTCAATTGCCCCGATCTGGGCTTTTATTTCAGCCAGTCCGACAAGGGCGAACTGGTCATCGGCGGCGCGCCGGATTCCGGCCAGAGCTTTCGCCGCGATATCAAGCAGCACGTGTTCGAAGACACGGTCGGCGCGATGCTGGAACTGTTTCCGGCGTTCCGGAAACTAAAACTGATGCGGCAATGGGGCGGGCATCTGGACATCACCCATGACGCCTCTCCGATCATGGACGAAACCGATGTGCCGGGTCTGTTCGTCACCGCCGGCTGGTGGGGCGGATACAAGGCGATCCCCGCCGGCGGGCTGTGCATGGCGCATCACGTCGCCACCGGGCAGCCGCACCCCTTGATGGCGGGATTCACCGTCGGACGCTTCAAACATCTTGATTTCATTATGGAAACCGGAACGACGACAGCCAGGTAGAGGCCCCAGATGCTGCTGATCCCCTGCCCCTTCTGCGGGGCGCGCAACGAAACCGAATTTGTCTATGGCGGCCCGGTCGGCCCGGACCGGCCCGGCACCGACGCCAGTGACGATGCCTGGCGCGACTACCTTTTTGTCGTCCCCAACCCCACCGGCCCGGTGCAGGAACGCTGGTGGCACGCACGCGGCTGCGGCGACTGGTTCACGATCTGGCGCAACACAGTGACCCACGACATTGTCGAGCGCCCGAAATGACCGGGCGGCTTGCAACCGGCGGGCGGATCGAGCGGACGCGACGGCTGAATTTCACCTTCAACGGCCAGCGCTATTGCGGATTTCAGGGCGACACGCTGGCCTCGGCGCTGCTGGCCAACGGCGTGACGCCAAGTGCGCGCAGTTTCAAATACCACCGCCCGCGCGGCATTGTCGGCGCCGGGGTCGAGGAACCCGCAACGATCGTCGAGTTGCTGGGCGAAGATGCATCCGGCAATCAACCGGCGACCACGGTGCCGCTGCGCGACGGGCTGGCGGCGAAATCGGTCAATTGCTGGCCCTCGCCCCGGTTCGATCTTGGCGCGGTTGCCCAAATCTTCGCGCGGCTGATCCCGGCCGGATTCTATTACAAGACCTTCAAATGGCCGAGCTGGCGCCTGTTCGAACCCGCCATTCGCCGCGCGGCCGGGCTGGCCGCCGCACCGCACCGCCCCCCCACAGGCGGGCATTTCGAATCCCGCAACGCACATGCCGATATCCTGATCGCGGGCGCCGGCCCCGCCGGGCTGATGGCGGCGCTGATCGCGGGCCGCAGCGGCGCGCGGGTGTTTCTGGCCGATGAGGGAACCGAGCCCGGCGGGTCATTGCTGTCGCGCAACCTGACGATCGACGGCAGACCGGCGATGCAATGGGTCGCCGAAACCGTCGCCGCGCTGGCCGCCATGCCCAACGTCACCCACCTGCAAAACAGCACGGTCTGGGCCTACCGCGAGCACAATCTGCTGTGCGTCAATGAACGCGACCCGGCCCAGCCGCGCGTGCTGGAACGCAACTGGCGGGTGCGCGCGCGCCGTGTCGTCATTGCCACCGGCGCGATCGAGCGCATGCTTGTCTTTGCCAACAATGATCGCCCCGGCGTGATGCTGGCCTCGGCCATCCAGACATATGTCAATCGCTACGCGGTCCGGCCCGGCAAGCGCGCCGTGTTCTTCACCTGCAACGACAGCGCCTATGCGGCGGCGGCGGATTTCGCGGCTGCCGGGGGCGACGTGGCCGCCATCATCGACAGCCGGGCAGCGATTCCGCAGACCGCGCTGGACCTCGTGCCCGGCCTCGCGGTTCTGCCCGCCACCGTCCTGCGCCGCGTCATCGGGCGGGGCCGTATCAGCGCGGTGCAGACCGCGCCGGCTGGCGGCGGCACCGGGCAGACGATCGCCTGCGATCTTCTGGGCTGTTCGGGCGGCTGGTCGCCGACGATTCACCTGTTCTCGCAATCGCGCGGCACGCTGAAATTCGACCAGCCCCTTGCCGCCTTCCTGCCCGATGCGCCGGCGCAGCCCTGCCTGTGCGCGGGCGCCGCCGCCGGTGCAATGGCCCTGCCCGACACGCTGAAGGACACCGCCGCCAAGGCGCGCGCATCCCTTGAACCGCTCGGCTTCGACATCGCGCCGGGTGCCGGTCTGCCGGCAAGCGATACGCCCTATTCCATCGAACCGCTCTGGCGGGTCGAGAACGCGGCCGGGGCCATGGCCTTTCTCGATATCCAGAACGACGTCACCGTTGCGGATGTGCATCTGGCCCTGCGCGAAGGCTATGGCAACGTCGAACATGTCAAACGCTACACCACCGGCGGCATGGGGATCGACCAGGGCAAGACCGGCAACATCAACATCATCGGCACCGTGGCGCTGCAACAGGGCACGGCGCTGCCCGACATCGGCACCACCACCTTTCGCGCGCCCTATACGCCGGTCTCCTTCGGTGCGATCAGCGGCCTGCGCGAGGGGTCGGTCGTGCTGCCCTACCGTCACACGCCGGTCACCGGCTGGAACGTCGAACGCGGCGCCGTCATGTACGAGGCCGGCGCGCGCTGGCGTCGCCCCGGATATTTCCCGCGCCCGGGCGAAGGGTTCCAGGACGCCGTGAACCGCGAATGCCGCGCGGTGCGCAACCGCGTCGGCGTCTACGATGGCGCTCCGCTGGGCAAGTTCGAACTGAAGGGCCGCGATACCGGGCAATTCCTTGACCTGATCTTCACCAATGTCATGTCCACGCTTTCCCCGGGCGCGTGCCGCTATGGGCTGGTCCTGTCCGACGACGGGCTGATCATGGATGACGGCGTGGTGCTGCGGCTGGACGATCATCGCTGGCTGGTGTCCACTTCGACCGGGCATGCCGACGCGATGAACCAGCATATGGAAAAGGTGCTGCAATTCGATCATCCGGGCTGGCAGGTCATGATCACGCCGGTCACAAGCCAGTGGAACAATGCGACGATCTGCGGCCCCGACGCGCGCAAACTGCTGGCCGCCCTTGGCACGGATATCGACCTGTCACCGGGGGCCTTTCCCTTCATGTCGTTCCGCGAGGGCATCGTCGCCGATCTGCCCGCCCGTGTCGTGCGCGTCAGTTTCACCGGAGAGCTGTCGTTCGAGATCAACGTCGCCCCCCGTCACATGCTGTCGCTCTGGCAAAAGGTGATGGCGACCGGCGCGGGGTTCGGGATCGAACCCGTGGGGTCAGAGGCCAGCCATGTGCTGCGCGTCGAAAAGGGTTTCCTGTCGCTTGGGCACGAGGTGGACGGAACGGTCGACCCGATCGACCTCGGGATGGGCTGGGTCATGTCAGGCACGAAGCCCGACTTCATCGGCAAGCGATCGGTCGCTCTGCGCCGTGCCGGCGGCGCGGTACGGCGCGAACTGGTCGGCCTGTTGCCCGACGATCCGGCAACCATGATCCCGGAAGGCGCACCCCTGACACCCGGCGGGCGCAAACAGGCCACCGAGGGGCTGGTGACCGCCTGTGTCTACAGCACTGTATGCAATCGTTGGGTGGCGCTGGGTCTGCTGGAAAACGGCCGCGCCCGCCTTGGGAGATCCGCGCATGCCCGCCTGCGGGACCGGGTCATCCCGGCGCAGGTGACAGCGCCGGTTTTCCACGATCCGGCGGGCGAAAGATTGCGGGCATGACGATGACATACGACGTGGACATTCAGCGGTTTGGCGCGATGGCGCTGTTCGATCTGAAGGGCAAGACCGGCGCCCTGTCCGACTGGGCCGGCAACAGCCTGCCGCCGTTCC
>JAJDOB010000237.1 GCA_022340385.1 Rhodobacter sp. | reverse complement strand
GAAATATTTCCGAAGAATTCTCGTAAGTTCCTCGGGAATAATCTGAGAATTGACCTATTGATCCAGAAAACTCCTGAGCTTCCTGCTCCTCGATGGATGCTTCAGCTTCCGCAGCGCCTTCGCCTCGATCTGCCGGATCCGTTCGCGCGTCACGCTGAACTGCTGGCCGACTTCCTCCAGCGTGTGGTCGGTGTTCATGCCGATGCCGAAGCGCATGCGCAGCACGCGTTCCTCGCGCGGGGTCAGGCTGGCCAGAACCCGCGTCGTGGTTTCCTTCAGGTTCTCCTGAATGGCGGAATCCAGCGGCAGCACGGCGTTCTTGTCTTCGATGAAATCGCCAAGCTGGCTGTCTTCCTCGTCGCCAATGGGCGTTTCCAGTGAAATCGGCTCCTTGGCGATCTTCATCACCTTGCGGACCTTTTCCAGCGGCATCTGCAGCTTTTCGGCCAGTTCCTCTGGCGTCGGTTCGCGGCCGATCTCGTGCAGCATCTGGCGGCCGGTACGGACCAGTTTGTTGATCGTCTCGATCATGTGCACCGGGATACGGATGGTGCGGGCCTGATCGGCAATCGAGCGGGTGATCGCCTGGCGGATCCACCAGGTGGCGTAGGTCGAGAATTTATAGCCGCGGCGATATTCGAACTTGTCGACGGCCTTCATCAGGCCGATGTTGCCTTCCTGAATGAGATCAAGGAATTGCAGCCCGCGGTTGGTGTATTTCTTGGCAATCGAGATGACCAGACGCAGGTTCGCCTCGACCATTTCCTTCTTGGCCTGACGCGCCTCTTTCTCGCCCTTCTGGACCTGCTGCACGATGCGGCGGAATTCGGGGATGTCGACGCCGACATACTGGCCGACCTGCGCCATCTCTGCGCGCAGTTCCTCGACCTTGTCGGTGGAGCGTTCGACGAAAGCCTGCCAGCCGCGACCGGCCTTTTCCGCCATCCGGTCAAGCCAGTTGGGATCCAGTTCGTAGCCCTTGTATTCGTCGATGAATTCGCGCCGGTTGATGCGGGCCTGATCGGCAAGCTTCACCATGTTGGAATCGATCGACATGATCCGCCGGTTGATGCCGTACAACTGGTCGATCAGCGCCTCGATCCGGTTGTTGTGCAGATGCAGCTCGTTGACCAGCACGACGATTTCGGCGCGCAGTTTCTGATAGGCGCCCTCTGCCTTGTCGGTGAACGAGTCATCCTCGTTCAGCGTTGCAGACATCCGCAGATCCTGCATTTCGGCAAGCTGGGTATAGTCGCCCGCGATCCGGTCGAGAATTTCAAGAACCCGGGGTTTCAGCGCGGCTTCCATCGCGGCCAGCGACATGTTGGCCTGTTCGTCCTCGTCGTCGTCATCCTCTACCTGAATCGGATTGCCATCGGCGTCGAGTTCGGGCTGATCCTCTTTCTTGGCCGGCGCGGACTCGACGTTCAGGGTTTCGACGACGGTCTGCGTCGCCGCCTCGCCGTCAGCCTCCATCGAGTTGCCGAAGGTGGTCTCGAGGTCAATCACGTCGCGCAGCAGGATGTCCTCGGACAACAGTTCGTCGCGCCAGATGGTGATCGCCTGAAAGGTCAGCGGGCTTTCGCAAAGGCCCGCGATCATCGTGTTGCGGCCGGCCTCGATCCGCTTGGCGATGGCGATCTCGCCCTCGCGCGACAACAGTTCGACGCTGCCCATTTCGCGCAGGTACATGCGCACCGGATCGTCGGTGCGATCCAGCTTTTCGGTTTCGACGGTGGATACCGCGACTTCGCGGCTGGACGAGGATTCGACCACATCGGTCGAGGATTTTTCCTCTTCCTCTTCGTCCTCGATGATGTTGATGCCCATTTCACTGAGCATCGACATCACGTCTTCGATCTGTTCGGAATTGACCTGCTCGGGCGGCAGAACCGTGTTCAGCTGGTCATAGGTGATGTAGCCCCGTTCGCGCGCCTCGGCGATCATTTTCTTGACCGCGGTCTGGCTCATATCAAGCCCGACTTCCTGGTCTGCGTTGTCCTTGGTACGGTCGTCCGTGTCTTTGGCGGCCATGCGGGCACTCCTTGATCGGGCGTGGGGTGATTCGTTTTATAACGAATCAATAAACGCGAATCAGTGATTCGCCCACCCGTTTACCCGTATTTGTTAAGCTCTTCCTTACCAAACCGTATCAGTCTGGCCGCCCCTATTGCTTGTCAAAGCCGATCTCGTGCAGCAGCGCGTCAAAGGCGCTGCGTTCGTCACGTTTGATTTTGGCACCGCTGGGGGCGATATCATATTCGGTCTTGTCCTCGTTTGTGCCCCGCAACGCGCGGTGACGCGCCAGTGCCGCCTGGTTCAGCCGCCAGGTCAGCCCCTCGTCGGCCAGATGATCAATGTCTTCCACCGCGTCCCTGATTTCGCGGGCGGCGCCGCGTTTGGCCTCAAGCTTGGCAAGTTCCTCGGCGACGCACATCACCGCCTGCTCGGTGTCGGTGGTGTTGCGCACGGCGGGTACGATGCGGATGTGGCTTTGATCCATCAGCTTTTCAAGGGGCGCGCGCCCGATTTGCGCGATGATCCGATCGCGCGCGTCCCCGGCTTCGGAATCAGCACAGCTCAGCAGCGCGGTCAGGATCGCGCCGTGATCGGGCGCGCTGCATTCCAGCTTTTCAAGTTCGGCCTCGAACCGGCCGACAAGGTCCGGATGGGTCAGCAGTACCGCAAGTATGACCCCTTCGCGCAACTGGTCCTCGACCTCGCCGGAATGCGCCAGCACCGATTGTTTGGTGCCGGGGGTCGCGCCCTGCGGCGCCTTGGGCCAGGCATACCGCGCGCCAGTTGCCGGAGACCGCGCCGCCGGGCGATTGCCGAACAGATCCCAGCGCAGGCGCTTGATCTCGTCGCCGTAATGCGCGCGCAGCGAGGGATCCGAGATCTTGCGGATCGCTTCGCGCAGGGATTTGTCGAGACTGGCCTTGCGTTCGGGGCTGTCGAAAACCTTGCCTTCGGTTTCGCGCAGCCACAGCAGGCGCACCAGCGGCTGCGCGGCCTCGATCAGTTTCTGCATCGCCGCCGCACCGCCGGCGCGGATCACGTCATCGGGATCCTGCCCCGCCGGCATGATGCAAAAGCGCAGGGATTTCCCGGCCTCCAGCAAGGGAAGCGCGATGTCGATCAGGCGCATCGCGGCGCGCAGACCGGCGGTATCGCCATCCAGCGCGATGATCGGTTCGGGCGCGATCCGCCACATCAGGTGCAGTTGATCCTCGGTGATCGCGGTGCCCAGTGGCGCGACCGTGGCGGTGAATCCGGCCTCTGACAGCGCGATCACGTCCATGTAGCCTTCGGCGACGATCAGCGGCTTGCCCTTGCCCGCCGCTTCGCGCGCGGGGCCGTGGTTGTAAAGCGAGCGGCCCTTGTCGAACAATTCGGTTTCGGGCGAATTCAGATACTTGGCGCGCGCGTTCGGGTCCATCGCCCGCCCGCCCAGCGCAATCGCACGGCCCCGCGCATCGCGGATCGGAAAGATGATGCGGCCACGGAACCGGTCATAGGGCGCGCCGCCGTCATCCGGTGTCGCGGCCAGCCCGGCATCAATCACCAGATCGGCGCTGACCGATTTTCCGGTCAGGTGGCTGAACACGCCCTGCCGCTGATCGCTGGCAAAGCCGATGCCACAGCGATCCTGCGCCGCCTCTGACAGCCCGCGACCGGCGAGATATTCGCGCGCCTGCGTCGCTACGGCGGTTGTCAGTTGCAGCCGGTAATACTGTACCGCCTGTTCCATCACCTCGGCCAGCTGGGTGCGCCGGTCGGCCTTGATCTGGGCCTGCGGATCGCGCGCCGGCATCGGCATGCCGGTCTCGCGCGCCAGCAGTTCGATCGCCTCCATGAAGCCCATGTTTTCGGTTTCGCGGATAAAGGATATCGCGTCGCCCTTGGCGTGGCAGCCAAAGCAATAGTAATAGCCTTTCCGGTCATCCACATGAAAAGACGCGGTTTTTTCCTGGTGGAACGGGCATGGCGCCCACATGTCGCCCTTGCCCTGATTGGACTTGCGCGGATCCCACATCACCTTGCGGCCGACCACCTGCGCCAGCGAGGTGCGGTTGCGCAATTCATCAAGGAATCCGGGTGGCAGGCTCATGCTGTCTATATTGGCGCTGGCGCCGGCAAAGTCGAGTCAGGCTTGCGCATCGACACTGGTCATGGCGCCGGTCAGTTCGTGCACCGCCGTCTGCGCCATCGAGCGAAACACCAGAAGCTCGAAACGGCGCGCGCCGGTGCGCAGGAACAGGCCGGTCATGTGCCCCAGAAGCGAGCGCGCCGCGTGGCCGGTTTTGAACTGGCTGTCGCGCAGGTCCAGCGGGCAGAGCCGCGCCAGAACCTCGCCAGCCCGCGCGCCGTCCAGCGCAAGACAGGCCCAGGCATCGGTCTGGTCGGTCATCGCCGCGCCGTCGATCTCGACGCGCGGCCCGATCACCAGGGCCTGCCCGATCCCCGACCACGCCACCCGCGCCCCGGCCTTGCCGGTACAGCGATTGGCCGCCGGGAACCCCGCCCCGATGGCCGATTTCAGCGCCCCCGAAACCGCCGCCGCCCGCCCGTTGAACGGTGCGAGCGAGGTGATCGCGTCGGGCGAAAACTCTGACAGGGTGACGCTGCCGATTGTCACCGGCAGCAGCCCGTCGCAGGCGGATTTGGCGATCAGTCTAGGCACGCATCCGTCCTCCGTCGGGGTCGAACACCACCGGATCGGTCACCACGCACCGGGCTTCGATGCCGCGCAGATGATCGACCAGGCGCACGGTCTCGCCATGCCGGGCGCGGCCATTCCTGAGGAATCCCATGCCCAGATAGCTTTGCTGCACCGGCGAATAGCCGACGCTGGTGACATAGCCCTCGCTGTTCTTCGCGGTGGCCGGGTTGGCATCTGCAAACAGATGCCCGCCGGCGGCAAAGTCCTGCACCGCACCGATCGGGCGCAGGCCGACAAGCTGGTCGCGATCCGGGCCCGACAGGCCGGGACGCTGGCTGGCGGCCTTGCCGATACAATCCTTGCCGGGGCTAATCATGCGCTGCATGCCGATATCGAACGCCGTGACCCGGCCGTGAATCTCGGCATGGGTGACAAAGCCCTTTTCGATGCGCAGTACATTCAGCGCCTCCATCCCGTAGGGCCCGCCGCCCAGGGATTCGGCGTGGCTGACCAACACCCGGAACAGGTTTTCGCCAAACCGCGCGGGCACGGCGATTTCATAGCCTTCCTCGCCCGAGAACGAGATCCGGAACAGCCGGCCCGCGACCCCCATCACCTGCACCGCGCCACAGGCCATGAACGGCCAGTCCGCCGGGTCGAGCGGTGTGTCAAGCACCAGGTCCAGCACCGCGCGCGCGCCTGGCCCGGCCACCGCAAACTGCGCCCATTGTTCGGTGACAGAGACGAATTGCACATCCGCGCCCGGCATCAGCCCCTGTTTCACCCAGTCGAGATGCATCATCACCGGACCGGCGGCAGCGGTTGTCGTTGTCATCAGATAATGCCGGTCGCCCAGCCGCGCCGTGGTGCCGTCATCCATCACGTGACCGTCCTCGCGCAGCATCAGGCCATAGCGCACCCGGCCCGGTTTCAGCGTCGAGAACCTGTTGGAATAGACGAAATCCAGAAACCGCGCCGAATCCGGACCCTGGATGTCGATCTTTCCAAGGGTCGACACATCGGCGACGCCGACGGCGTTGCGCACCATCAGAACCTCGCGGTCGCAGGCCTCGCGCCAGGTCGTTTCGTGCGGGGCCGGAAAATAGCTTGGGCGATACCAAAGCCCCGCCTCGATCATCGGCGCGCCGCGCTGCAGGCTGGCCGTGTGCGAGGTCATGAACCGTTCGGGGGCAAAGCCCTTGTCCAGGCCGCCCGCACCCATCGCGGCGATCGTCACCGGCGTGTAGGGCGGGCGGAACGTGGTGGTGCCGGTTTCGGGCAGGCTGCGCCCGGTGGCGTCGGCCAGCACCGCCATTGCGGCGATGTTGCTGGTCTTGCCCTGATCGGTCGCCATGCCCTGCGTCGTGTACCGTTTCATGTGTTCGACCGAACGGAAGTTTTCCTGTGCCGCCAGCTTTACATCCTTGACGGTGACATCGTTCTGGAAATCCAGCCAGGCGCGGCCCTTGCCCGGCACCTGCCACAGCGGCGCCAGCGCGTATGCGCCGTCTTCCGCCTGCGGCAGCTCGGGTTTCTTCACCGGTTTGCCAAGCGCCTGCAACGCCTTGCCGGCGGCGCGCGCGCCGTCAGCCAGACAGCCGGCGGTGGAAAACACGCCGCGCGCCGCGCCCGCCACCGTCATCCCCGGCACCGCGTCTTTGGCCGGAACGAAGGCCGCGATATCGTCCTGCCAGACCGGGCGGGCACCCATGTGGCTTGTCAGGTGCAGCGCCGGGTTCCAGCCGCCGGACATGGCCAGGCAATCGCATTTGATCGCGCGGGTGTCGCCACGGTCGGGGATCGTGATCTCTTCGATCCCGTGGCGGCCTGATGTGCCGGTGATCGTGGTGCCGGTAAAGACCGGGTAGTCACCGCTTGCCTGCGCATCGGGCCGGCTGTCGATGACGGCGGCAATCTCGACCCCGGCGCGGGCCAGGTCGCGGGCGGTGCGATGCGCGCCGTCGTTGTTGGCGAACACCGCGACGCGCCTGCCCGCCGCCACGCCCCAGCGGTTGAGATAGGCCCGCACCGCGCCCGCCATCATGATGCCCGGACGGTCGTTCATCGGAAATGCAATCGGGCGTTCGATCGCGCCGCTGGCCAGCACCACCTGTTTCGCCGCGATCCGCCAGAAGGTTTCCAGCGGGGCATCGCCCGGATCTGTTCGGTGCAGGCTGACCCGTTCCAGCGCGCCGTAAGTGCCCTGGTCATAGGCGCCGGTCACCGTGGTGCGCACCATCAGTCGGACATTTCCCATGCCCGACAGTTCCGCCAGCACCCCGGCCACCCAGTCCGGGCCCGGCACGCCGCCGACCTCTTCGGTCTCGGCCAGAAGCCGCCCGCCGAACCGGCTGTCCTCATCCGCCAGGATCACATCGGCCCCGGCCCGGCCCGCCAGCAGCGCCGCGACAAGCCCGGCCGGGCCGCCGCCGATCACCAGCAGATCGCAATGCGCGAACGCCTTGTCGTACTGCGCGCGATCCGCGTCACCGCCCAGCGCGCCCAGACCGGCGGCGCGCCGGATCACCGGTTCGTAAAGCGACTCCCAGAACCGGCGCGGCCACATGAAGGTCTTGTAATAGAACCCGGCCCCCAGAAACGGCGACAACAGGTCGTTCACGGCCATCAGATCGTGATTGACCGATGGCCAGGCGTTCTGGCCGCGCGCCTCGAGCCCGGCGAAGATTTCCTGCACGGTGGCACGCACGTTCGGGGTCTGCGCCGCGCCGCGCCCGATGGTGACCAGCGCGTTCGGTTCCTCGGATCCCGCCGTCAGCACGCCGCGCGGACGGTGATACTTGAACGACCGCGCCATCAGCCGCACGTTGTTGGCCAGCAGCGCCGAGGCCAGCGTATCGCCCTGAAAACCCTCATATGACCGACCGTCGAACGTGAACCGCAGCGGCGTGTCGCGGTCGATCAGGCCCAGCCCCGCCAGCCTCATCGCGCCAACTCCGATGCAAGCCCGGCCGCCAGAATCCGGTGGGTCAGCGTGTTGCGCGTCACCACCAGCCAGCCGGTGCAGCCGGCACCATGATACCAAAGCTCGCGGGTTTCGCCCGCCGGGTTGTCACGCAAATGTAGGTAGTCGTCCCAGGCGGCCGCACCCGCGTCCGGATCCGGGCGCTGCATTGCAACCGCCGCACCCTTGTAGGTGAATTCGCGGCTGTCACGCTCTCCGCAGATGGGGCATGGAATACGCATTGTCAGAAATTCTCGCAATCACGGGCCGGGGCGCGGGTCAGGCGGTAGCTGACCGGCTGACCGGGCTGTTCGATCAGGTCGGTGAAGCCACCGCAGTCCTGTCCCTGGCCCACGGGCAGCGCGGTGGTTTCAAGGGTCAGGGTTGCGCCGTCATCGCGCGCGATGGTGAAGCCACCGTCGGCGCAGGGCGTGGTGCAGCGGGTCTTGCCGCCGTGATCGGCACAAAGCAGGACGTTGAACATTTGCGCGCCGCCAAAACCTGTGGCAAAGCCCTCGTCCGGCGCCGTTTCGCGGGTAACATGGCCCTGATGGGCCAGTTCCACGTCAAGCGCGGCGCCAAAGTTTCCCGGGGCGATCTGCGCGAAATCGGGGCGCGGGTCATAGGTGAAATCCACCGCGATGCGGGCGACAACCTGTGCCGGGTGCGCGGCCAGATGCGCGGCGTCATAGTGGCGCGCGAAACAGCCCGTGGGCAGCGGGCCGGCCAGCGCCGCACCGGGCAGGAGCGCACAGAATGCAAGGGCCGCGAGGCCGGGTTCAGTGCAGGTTGTGCTGCGCACCGGTGCCCTCCTCGTCCATCAGCCCGGCGCCGGTGCGGAACCGGTCCAGCCGGAACCGCGCGGCGGTGTCATGCGGGCGATCCTGCGCGATCAGATGCGCGAAGGCGAATCCCGATGCCGGCACCGCCTTGAACCCGCCGTAGCACCAGCCGCAATCGAGGTAGAGCCCGTCGATCCCGGTCTTGTCGATGATCGGAGAACCGTCGGGCGTCATGTCCATGATCCCGCCCCAGCTTCGCAGCAGTTTCGCCTTGCCGATCATCGGCATCAGCGTCATCGCCGCCTCCATCACATGTTCGGCCATCGGCAGGTTGCCGCGCTGCGCATAGGAGGCGTAGAAATCCAGGTCGCCCCCGAACACCAGCCCGCCCTTGTCGGACTGGCTGATATAGAAATGACCCATCCCGAAACTGATCACATGGTCGATGCAGGGTTTCAGCCCTTCGGTCACGAAGGCCTGCAGAACGTGGCTTTCGATGGGCAGCCGCATCCCCGCCATCGCGGCCACCTGACCCGAGCGACCGGCGACGACGATGCCGACTTTCTTCGCCCGGATCGCGCCGCGCGTGGTCTGCACGCCGGTGACCCGGCCATTTTCGATGTCGATGCCGGTGACTTCGCAATTCTGGATCAGGTCGACGCCCTGGCGGTCGGCGCTGCGCGCAAAGCCCCAGGCCACGGCATCGTGGCGCGCGGTGCCGCCGCGCCGGTGCAGCAGGCCGCCGTAGATCGGAAAGCGCGGATTGTCGAAGTTGAGAATGGGCAGCAGGCGGCGCACGGCTGCCGGATCCAGCAATTCGGCGTCATCGCCCTGATTGATCATCGCATTGCCCCGGCGCGCGAAGGCGTCACGCTGGCCGTCGGAATGAAACAGGTTGATGATACCGCGCTGCGACATCATCACGTTGTAGTTCAGATCCTGTTCCAGCCCCTCCCACAGTTTCAGCGAGTGGCTGTAGAATTCCGAATTGCCGGGCAGGAAGTAATTGGCGCGCACGATGGTGGTGTTGCGCCCGACATTGCCGCCCCCGATATAGCCCTTTTCCAGCACGGCGACGTTGGTCAGCCCGTGTTCCCTGGCCAGGTAATGTGCTGTCGACAACCCGTGGCCACCGCCACCGATGATGACGATGTCATATTCGGATTTCGGCGCCGGATCGCGCCACACGGGTTTCCAGCCCCTGTTGCCGGTCAACCCTTCCCTGATGATCTGCCAGGCGGAATAGCCCATCCGCATCCTCCGGTTCGCTGGACGACAGCAAAGCAATTCCACCGGCCGGGATCAATGACCCACGGCGACATCTCGCGGCATCTTTGCGTCGCCCTTGACAGGCGCGCCTGTCAAGGGCGACGCCTGCGGCGTCAAAGGCCTTTCGCGCGGTAACTGGTCGCCACCCGGTCGATCGCCACCAGATAGGCCGCCGTGCGCAGGTCGGCGCAATCGTCGCGCGCGTGCCAGACCCTGGAAATCGCCTGGTAGGCGACGCGCATCGTGTCATCGAGACCAGAGCGCACCAGTTCCAGCTCGTCCGCGCCGCGCAGGTATTTCTCCTTGAAGTCCGGCGTCATCGACCAGGCGTCGCCCAGATGCGCATTCAGCCGCTCCAGCTCATCCACGATCAACTGGTGACGCGACTCTTCCTGACGCCGCCCCATGCGGCCGAACCGGATATGGCTGAGGTTCTTGACCCATTCGAAATACGACACCGTCACACCACCGGCGTTTGCGTACATGTCGGGGATGATCACACAGCCCTTGTTGCGCAGGATCTCGTCGCCACCCGCCGTCACCGGGCCGTTCGCGGCCTCGATGATCAATGGTGCCTTGATGCGATCCGCGTTCGACAGGTTGATCACGCCTTCCAGCGCGGCGGGAATCAGGATGTCGCATTCCTGTTCCAGAACCGAGGCGCCGTCTTCGACGTAGGTGCCGTCGGCAAAGCCCTTGACGCCGCCGTGATTGGCGATCCAGGCCTGAACCGCGTCGACATCCAGCCCGCGTTCGTCGCTCAGGGCGCCGTCGCGTTCGATGATGCCGGTGATCTTTGCGCCGTCTTCCTGCGACAGGAACTTGGCCGCGTGATAGCCGACATTACCAAGACCCTGCACGACAATACGCTTGTCCCTGAGCGAGCCGGACAGGTTCGCAACGGCGACATCCGCGGGGTGGCGGAAGAATTCACGCAGGGCGAATTGCACACCGCGCCCCGTGGCCTCGACCCGACCGGCTATTCCGCCGGCATGCGGCGGCTTGCCGGTGACGCAGGCACGCGCGTTGATATCGGTGGTGTTCATCCGCGCGTACTGGTCAGCGATCCAGGCCATCTCGCGCTCACCCGTGCCCATGTCGGGGGCCGGCACATTCTGGCTGGGGTGAATAAGGTCGCGCTTGGCCAGTTCATAGGCAAACCGGCGGGTGATCATTTCCAGTTCATGCTCTTCATACTGGCGCGGGTCGATGCACAACCCGCCCTTGGAGCCACCGAACGGCGCCTCGACCAGTGCGCATTTGTAGGTCATCAGCGCGGCCAGCGCCTCGACCTCGTCCTGATTGACCCCCAACGAATAGCGGATGCCGCCCTTGACCGGTTCCATATGTTCGGAATGGACCGAGCGATAGCCGGTGAAGGTCTGGATCTGGCCGCGCAGGCGGACACCAAAACGCACCGTGTAGGTCGCGTTGCAGACTCGGATCTTTTCTTCCAGTCCCGGCGGCAGGTCCATCAATGCCACGGCGCGGTTGAACATCAGATCGACGGATTCGCGGAAACTCGGCTCTTTGGTGGATGTCTGGCTCATCTGGTCCTCGTTATTTTTTGGTTTCGATCGAAACGGCGGCCCAATAGCTGAAACATCCGAGAGCGATCAGGAGTTGGCACAGCAGGTCATTCAGAAGACTTAAATCAAACAATACCGAGTCGGTCCAGACACACGACGATTCTACCGGAGCGGCAGGCCGTGGCGCGGGGCCGAAACAGTTTTCACGCGGTCCGGCGACTGTTTCCCGAAGCCTTCCAAAAACTTGCGATT
>JAJDOB010000187.1 GCA_022340385.1 Rhodobacter sp. | reverse complement strand
GTCGCCGCGCGCCGGGTTGGTCACATCGAAGGTCCGCCCGCCTTCGCCATCCACCCACTCGCCACCAAGATACCCCCGCGTCACAAGAAGCGACGGATCGCCAAGCAAGGATGAAAGGTCGGTCAATCGGTCAAGCATGTGGAATCTCCGGCTATCGGTATGGGCGTTGCGCCGTTCTGAGGGCATAATGCGCCCGGATGCAAGGGGGGCAAAGGCGATGGACCTGACCGACGACTACGAACACGCGAAATACATTCCGGACGCAGAGACCTATCTGCCAAAATGGGAAGCCCATGCCGCGGCCTTTCGCGACAGCGCGCAGGGCCAGCTTGACCTGGAATATGGCGCGCATCCCCGCCAGCGGTTCGATCTGTTCGCGCCCGACGGGGCGGCGCGCGGATTGCTGGTGTTCGTGCATGGCGGCTATTGGCTGAAATTCGACAAGTCCGGCTGGTCGCATCTTGCGGCGGGGCCGGTGGCGCGGGGATGGGCGGTGGCGATGCCGTCCTATCGTCTGGCGCCCGAGGCCCGGATTTCCGGGATCACCCGCGACGTTGCGCTGGCGGTCGCTGCTGCGGCGAACCAGGTGGCCGGGCCGATTGTCGTTACCGGCCATTCCGCGGGCGGCCACCTGTCTGCGCGGATGGCCTGCGCGGGGGTGCTGCCGGACGAGGTCGCGGCGCGGCTGAAACGCGTCGTGCCGATCTCGCCGGTTTCGGATTTGCGGCCGATGATGCAAACCGCGATGAACGCTGATCTGCGCATTGATGCGGCAGAGGCGGCGCTGGAAAGCCCGGTCCTGTGCCGCGATCCGCTGGACATCGAGGCGCGGATCTGGGTCGGGGCCGAGGAACGCCCGTCATTTCTGGACCAGGCGCGCTGGCTGCGGGATGCCTGGCCCGCCGCCGTGCTGCGGGTGGCCCCGGGTCGGCATCATTTCGATGTGTTCGACGGGCTGGGCGACGCCGACAGCCCGCTGACCCGCTATGTGCTGGACGGATTGAATTAACCGGGTCCGTTTGTCGGACCCTTGCGGGCCTGTGCGCGGGCAATCGCGAGAACAGCCCGGCAAGCGGGCGAAAACCGCGCTGCGGAAATCACCCGCCGAACCGGTCCGCCCAGCACGGCAGAACATCGTCCGGGGCGGCGGTTGCCAGAAAGACCGCCCGCGCGATGGCGCGCGACAGGCAGGTCGCCGCGGCATGGCCGATCAGCAGCGCGTCGAGAATCGGGTCGCTGATCGGGACGGCACCGGTGGCGACGGCAAAAACCAGATCGCCGTCAAACGGCGTGTGGCTGGGCAGGATGGCGCGGGCAATGCCGTCATGGGCAGCGATCGCCATGCGCTTGGCCTGTGTCCTTGTCAGGGCGGCATCGGTGGCAACGATGGCGATGGCGGTGTTTCCCTGTGGGTTGATCTTGGTGCGGACCAGGCCAAGCGGATCATGGCCGCGACCATGGCTGTGACCCTGGCTGTGACCATGGCCGCGACCATGGCTGTGACCCTGGCCAAGGCCGCCGAATTCATCCCCTATCTCGAATGGACCTGCCCAGAATTGCGGGCCTTCGCCGATGACGACGGACCCCAGCGGGTTCGCCGCCGCCAGCGCACCCACGGTGATCCCGTTGTCCAGCACGATCGAGGCGGACCCCAGCCCGCCCTTGAGATCGGCGCAGGTTGCCCCGGTGCCGGCCCCGGTGGTGCCAAGCGCGAAATCCGTGCCCGCGTTGTCCAGCGCCAGCTTTCCCAGCGCGACATAGGGGTTTTCCGACCAGGTCTTGTCGCCTCCGCTCAGCAGATCCATCAGGATGGCGCCGGGCACGATGGGAATGTTCTGGCCGCGCGCGTCATAGCCGCGACCCTGCGCGCGCAGGGCATTGGCCACCCCGCCGGCAGCATCCAGCCCCAGGGCCGAGCCGCCCGAAAGGACCAGCGCGTCAACCTGCTGGACCATGTTTTCCGGGGCCAGCAGGTCTGTCTCGCGGGTGCCGGGGGCACCGCCCATGACGTGGACCGCAGCCGCAAAGGGCTGATCGGCGGTCAGGACCGTCACCCCGGTCTTGATGCGGTGATCCTCGGCATTTCCGACCCGCAGGCCGGCAACATCGGTGATCAGGTTGCGCGCACCCGGTCTCATATACAGCGACCGCCGTCGACCTCCATCGCGACGCCGGTGATCATGCTGGCCTCGTCAGAGCATAGATAGCAGGCGGCGTTGCCCATGTCCTCGGGCGTGGAAAACCGGCCCAGCGGGATCGTCGACAGGAACGCGGCGCGCCGCTCGGGCGTGTCTTCGCCCATGAAACTGGCCAGCAGCGGGGTCTCTCCGGCAACCGGGCACAGCGCATTCACCCGCACGCCCCTGGGCGCGAGTTCCACCGCCATCGCCTTGGTCGCGGTGATCACCCAGCCCTTGGAGGCATTGTACCAGTTCAGGTTGGGGCGCGGGCTAAGCCCGGCGGTCGAGGCGATGTTGAGAATGGCGCCGCTGGCGCGCGATTTCATATGCGGCACAAGGTGGCGCGCGGTCAGGTAGACCGACTTGGCATTCACCGCGAGCACACGGTCGAACTCATCCTCTGGCACATCCTCCATCGGGGTGGGCAGATGGGTGATGCCGGCGTTGTTGACCAGAATATCGACATGGCCCATCTGGCTCAACGCGGCTTCGGCCATCGCCGCCACGCTGGCATTGTCAGCGACATCGACCCGCAGCGCCAGTCCGCCGATCTCTGCCGCGACGGCGCTGGCGGCGTCGGCGTTGATATCGGCGACCATGACCTGCGCGCCTTCGGCGGCGAACTTGCGCGCCATGCCGGCCCCGAACCCTGACCCGCCGCCGGTGATGATGGCGGTTTTTCCCTGCAATCGCATGTTGTGCCTCCCGGTGCTGCGTGCCGTGTGCATCTTAGCGACGGGCGGGCGATTGCCAAGCCGTGCCGCGCGGCCCTCAGCGCATCAGATACAGCATCGCCAGATCGCCGGTCCCGCCGCGCAGCGACAGCGCGGCATGGCCGAACAGCTTGGTGAAGGTACAGGCGTATTTCGCCGTGGCTTTCGGCCCGCGGGACCATGCCGCGTACAGGGCCTTGGCGTTCTTCTGCTTGCCGATCATCGTGTCGACCAGCGGAAATATCGCCTCTTCGGCGCGGCGGGCCTCATCTGCCGACAGGGTGCGCGGCACGGCGCCGCGTGCCAGCCCCAGCCGCGTCGCCTTGCGCAGCAGGCTGTAGTAGTCGGCGATCTGCGCCGGGGCAAGCTGGACCAGATAGGCGTCGAAAAGCCTGCCGGACCGGTCCGGCGGCAGCTTGCCGGTAATCGCGCGGGTGCAGTCCCGCGCCGGCAGGGCGTTGATAAACCCGAAATCGGTGGCAAACAGGCGCCGACGTTCCGCCGCGCCTAGCCGGGTCAGACCGGTCCCATAGGCGGCGGTCATGGTCTGGTCGAGACGTTCGAAGAATGCGGCGTTGGCGCGGTTGCCGCTGCTGGCCAGCGTCGCGTCGATCTTGCGCAATATCCCGTCGATGATCGCGTTGTCGGCATAAAGCTGGCGGGTGTGGTCGATCATCACCTCGAACCGCTCGCCGGTATAGCCGCGCTCGCGCAGGTTCTGGCGAAACCCGGGATCAAGGTGAATCGCGCGCAGCATGTCGCGCAGGTCCGTGCTGCCCGATTGCGCCAGCGTACCCTGCGTCATCGCAAGCAGGAAGATCAGGATCAGGCGAATCATTGCGGTCTCCGGCATTGGCGGGTTCGGCTAAGGGTAGCGTTGTCGAATTGCGCGGCAATGGTCTTGTTGTGCCGCCCGGCCTTGGGCCGCACGGGTCACCCGGCGAAATGGTGGTCCTGACGCCCGGAAAGCCCGGCCGGTCCCTGCCATCGCCAAGCTTGAGATCGACGCACCGCCCATTGTGCGTGGCTTTTTTTTATGGCGCGACACCGGGATGTCGTGGCAAAGTCTTTCAAACGCGCCCAAAGCGCATATGTAAACCAATGTAACATTAGCACGGTAAGGGAACATCAATGGCGGATTTTGAGGCTCAGGTACGTGAAAGCCAGGAACAGGTCGCAAGGGCGCAGGCCAAGATTTCCGAACTGACCGGTCGCATCGACGCGGCCAAGGACAAGATCGAGACCGGCGAGGACATCGCGATCGACATCGAGAACGCGACGCTGGACGATGTGCACGCCCATACCGATCTGATGAACGCGAATATCGCCGAACTGATCATGGGTCTTGACGACGTGACCGCCGGATTCTCCAAGGAATTCGACGAAATGCGCACCAAGACCGGTTGGGAAAGCTTTGTCGGGCTGTTCAGCGCCGGAAAGTCGGAATCGCTGCGCCAGGAACGCATGCGCACCGCCAATGTCGATGACAAGCTGCAGGATCTGATCGGCAAGTCCGACACCATCGTGGCGCTGCTGCAAAACCAGCTGACCGTGCTGGAAGAGCATAAGGTCAAGGTCGAGAGCAACCTGACCGAAACCCTGGACGATCGCGAGGCAACGGTGGGCGAACTGGAAGCCCTGCGCGCCGGGATTCTGGCGATGGACCCGAAAATCATCGAGATGGAAAACAAGGTCTCGATGGAACAGGACGCCGCCGCGCGCACCAAGCTGGAAAGCGAACTGGCGGCGATGAACGCGCGCTACAACGAGATGGTGCAGCAGGAACAGGTGAAACTGTCCAAAAGCCAGACGCTGGAACGTTACATCGAAAAGGGCAAGACCTGGGTCGATTCGCTGCAGAATCAGGCAGCAACGCAGATGGTCCTGATCAACAAGCTGCAAACCGACACCAAGCAGCGCGTGGTGCTGTATGACGCGCTGACCAAATCGCTGAAGACCGCACAGCAGCAGGACGTGGCGCACCGGATCAACGAGATCGGCGTGAAAACCGACAAGGAAGCGCAGGCCGCCATGGCCGCCATCGGCACCGCCACCAACCAGCGCATGGCCGACATGATGGAGGCCCACGAGGACCACATGGTCTTTGCCCGCGAGGTTCTGGCGCAGAAGGCCAAGGCCGACGAACGCTTTGCCCGGCGATTCCAGGCGATCGTCGAGAAGCACGACAAAAACCTGTATGGGGCTTAACGACCGGCGATGTGGCGCAAGATCGTAAATGAATGGAAATGGGCACTGATCGTGGCATTGTGCGGGGCCGTCGCGGGGCTTGTCTTTGGGGTGGTATCCGGTCGCGCGGTCTTAAGCGCAGCGCTGATCGGGGCCATCATTGCATCGGCCATCTATACCGCGATCAAAATGTTTCTGGATCCGTGATGGCGGGGGTGAAGATACGTCGGACCGGAGCAGTGGTGTTGGCCTTGATCGGGATCGGGCTTGTTGCTGAAAACATGCAGCTATTGTTTGTGCCGAATGTGACCGAAGGACTTCCCGGGGCGGCGGCTGGCCCGTTGTTGATCATTTGTTTCGCAATGCTGGTCGGTGCTGTTTGCTCACTCTTTCTTGCTGCCAGATCATGGCGCGAGACCTAGCATGCCACTAGTCTGGATCGTGCTGGCGATGTTGGCCTTTTTCGGGCTCTACAGTCTTGCGCCGGTGTTCGGGCTGGATGAGCTTTGGCCCGGACTTTTCGCCAGTGACAGCACCATTGGGCGGCTGGTCCTGTTGGCGCTGATGTTGCTGGGCGGGCTGTATTGGGGCGGATTCTGGATCAGAAGCCGGAAACGGCAGAGGCGGCGCGATGACGGAAACTGACCTGACCCAGGATCATGTCGGTCTGACCGATACCTTTGCCGCGCGGCGGTATTTTCAGAAGTTCGAGACCATTACCGGGCATCTGGCCCGCGTTGCCGGGGTGATGGAACGCGAGGGGCGGTTCACCAGGGCCGAAGTCAAGGTCGTCGGCACCTATGTGCAGCGGCTGGCCTGGACCTTCCGGGCGCTGTCGCTGAAATACCTGCTGACCGGGCGCGACACCGGCACGGTGTTCGGCGCCCTGGCGATCGACCGGGTCGAAAGCGGCTTTCCGGTGTTCCGCGAGTTGCTGACCATGGCCAATGACGCGCTGCAGACCGAACGCCACCTGGCGGGCTCGATGTCGGTGCCAGAGCTGAAGACCGCGATGATTAGCCAGATCGTCGGCGAACTCAGCATTCCCACCAAACTGCAATTCGCGATGTCGCAGCGGCTTTACTACGAGGCGTTGCACAGGGGCGAGCTGTTCTGGGCGCGCAACGATCCGCAGGCGCAATGGCTGGGCAACCTGGATGACGGACGACGGCGCTACATGCTGCACTGGGCGGTCTATGACAGCCAGGTCAACCTGCCGACCATCTACCTGATGGAACTGGAAGACAGCGGCCGCACCGGGCTGCCGGTGGATGACCGGCGCTGGCCCGAGGTGCAGACCCATCTGATGGCGCAATCCGTGGCCGGGCTGAAACTGCTGACCATCGCCGGCGGGTTCGACCGCGATTTCGACGATCTGCACCCCAAGCGTCTGCGCCGGTTTCACGTCGGGCCGATGTATTCGCTGGCCTTCACCCGGCAAAGCGGGCCGATGCGCACCGTGCTGGAAGAGGCGCGCGCGCCGGTCGGGCAGGACTGGACCCTGGCCTGGACCGAGGAGGTGCTGGAAAGCGAACGGGTGGAGCAGGAGAAATCTGGGTGGTTCTCGAGCGTGGATCGCGAGATTTTCGCGCTCGATCCCTTCGCCGGGCGCGGCGCGGACACCGGCGCGACGCTGACCGAGCGCGCCATCATCATGCCCGCGCGCCCCTACCAGGTGCTGGCTGAAATGGAGCCGCCGGGATTTCGGGACGTGCGCAAGTTCGTGGTCTCGGAATCGGGGCAGGTGGTGAGCTATCGCTAGCGCGGCGACGAGGGATTGCGCCGCGCGTTGCGCGCCGCCAGGGGTGGGGGCCAGCCCCCACACCCCCGTGGTATTTGTGACAAGAAGAAACGGGATTCGAGATGAGCCTACCAAGTGATCTGATGGAACTGCGCGAAGCCGACATCGTGGCGCATTACGACGCGGCGGTGTCGATGCTGGACGGGTTCGACCATACCCCGCGGATCGCGGCGGCATCGGCGAAACCGGTTGCAGAACGCTCCAGCGGCATCGGCACGCGGCGGCGGTTCCGCTCGACCACGCCGGGGCTGGCGGGGCGCTCGACGGCGCGGCCAGAGGGCGTGCGGCTGATCGAGCGGATCGAGGCCTGCGATGGCGGTGACGCGCTGGTCTCGCCGGTACAGGCAAGCGTGATGCAGGGTCTGCGGCGGGCACTGGCGATCGCGCTGGCGGTGGGCGACGGCTTTGCCGAGGCGACCGGCCTTGCGGCGCTGAAACGCGAGAACCTGGAAGGCCGGCTGGCGTCGTCGAAATCGACCGAGTTTTCCGAATTGCTGAGCGCCGAGGCGCTGGCCGTGCTGTACACTTTCGCCAATGCGACTGCCTTCCTTCTGTCCGCCTCGGCCAGCGAGACCAGCGTGGAAATCGGCGGCGTCGAAGAGGTTCTGACCGACAACGCGCATCTGGCGCTGCACGGCGCGCTGTGGGAACTGGACCAGGACCTGGAAACATTCGCCACCGACGAGCCCAGACTGGTCGCCACCTGCCTGGCCTATGCCGAGATGCTGATGGAAAAGGTTGCCCTGCGCGCCCAGACGGCACCCCGTCTGGAGGCGTTTACCAGTGGCGCCTGGCGGGTCGAGGCGGATGATTTCACGATTTCCGGTTTCAGCCCGGCGCACAAGGCGCGCGGCACCACGCTGACCATGCAGTTCAAGAAACCGCATCAGGTGGTCGGCAACCACATTGCCAAGTACCAGGCGATGAAGCTTGCCAAGATGCTGATGGCCTATGATTTCGACCGCAAGCTGAATCCGTTCGCCGAAATGGGCGGGTTCATCTTTACCTTCATGGGCGACGGCAAGCCGGGCACCGGCAAGACCACCCTGATCCAGATGATGGCCGGGCTGATCAACGAATATTGCCAGGTCGCGGGCTACCCGTTCCGCTATCAGAATTTCTCGATCGACCAGATCGACAGCTATCAGGGCAAATCCGGGCAGAACGCAAAGGCGTTCATCAACAATGTGCTGGACCCCAACGTGATCGGCTTCGGCACGGTGGATGATATCGACCAGATCGCGGGCAAACGCGGCGACCGGCAGTCCTCGGCGGGCCAGCAGGAGGTGACGGCGGTGCTGATGGAGGCGTTTTCGGGCGCCAATACCGTGGTGCGCGGCAATTGCACCTTCGGGATGTTTTCCAACTATCCCGAAAACGTCGATGACGCCCTGCGCCAGCGCGCCGGCGCGCGGTTTCTGGTCGACGGGCCGAAAAGCCGCGAGGATTACATCGACATTCTGGCGTTGCTGATGGGCAAGAACCATTCGATCCCGCTGGGCGAGCATGAGCTTTATGCGGCGCAGGAGATCAAGAAGGCCGTGACCGCGTCGTTCGAGGGGCATGGCCGGCCGCATGAGGACGGATTGCTGGCCGTGTGGGAGCAGGTCGGGAAAGATATCGGCAAGCTGGATACGGTGGCCAAGATGGGCACCTATCTGAAGGCGATCCAGGAGGCGGACGAGCGGTTCACCGGGCGCGCGATCAAGAACATCACCGACGCCGTGAAGGTGCGGGCGATGGATTTCGAACTGCCCGACGAGTGGATGTTTGAACCCGACCTGTTCCTGTTCAAACCCTATGACGAGAAACTGGCGATGGTCGAGGCGATGCGCCAGCCGATAACGGTTGAAATGGTGATCCAGGAAATCAACCGCTATGCGGACAGCGAATTCCGCTATGCCGACAAGTCGGATGAAGTCGCGATCGAGAATGCGGTGCGCGAGATGGGGCGGATGGAAGAAGCGCGCAGGCGCTATGCGGCGTCGAGAGGATGATCCAGGCCGAACCCATCGGCTGGTGGAACACCGGGTTTCCGCTGACCTTGCTGGGCGCAATGGCGGTGTTGCTGCCGCATGGCCTGGTGCAGGGTCTGGGCGGTCGGCGGACCCGCTCGCATGCGCTTGTGGCGATGGCGGTCCTGGTTTCGGGGCTGCTGTTGCTGGCGCTGGGTGCCGGTTTGTTCGCGCTGATCTACGGCGCGCGCGGGGCCGAGGTTTCTGCGGCCTTTGACGCGGCGCCGGCGCTGACGGCATGGTTCTTTCTGCGGCTGTCGGGCTTTACGGCGCTGCTCTGGGTGCCGCTGCTGGCGCTG
>JAJDOB010000171.1 GCA_022340385.1 Rhodobacter sp. | reverse complement strand
CGGATCTCTTCCAGGCTGAAGCCGAACCGCTTGCCGCGCAGGATAAGTTTCAGCCGGCCGCGGTCGCGTTTGGTGAACAGGCGGCGCTGACCCTCGCGGATCGGCGACAGAAGTTCCTTGGATTCGTAAAACCGCAAGGTGCGCGGTGTGACTTCGAATTCTGCACACATCTCACGGATCGTCATCAGGGGCTCGTTCATCTGGTGTCCCTCCTTTGTTCGATCAGGGCCCTTGCGGAATTGCTGGCAAGGCCGGTTGTGACGGTGACATGCGTATGACCCCGCCAGTTTGCAAGAAAAGTTGACGTTTACGTAAGCACGACGTTGCGTCACTTTGAAATCGATCCGGGCTCAGCCCAGCATTTTTGTCACGTCGTCGCGCAAGGCCTTCAGATCAGCGATTGTTTCGTCCAGTTCGTCGCGCTGTGTTCGCAAGGTTTCAAGCTGACGTTCGGCGTGATCCAGGAATTTCCGGAACTGCGGCGCGGTGCCCTGTTCTTCGTAAATGGCCAGCCACTGGCGAATTTCCTCAAGCGAAAAACCAAAACGCCGCCCACGCAGGATCAGTGTCATGCGTGCGGTTTCGCGGGGGCCGTAGAACCGGCTGCGCCCTTCGCGTAGCGGGGAAAGCAGTTCTATGTATTCGTAATACCGCAAGGTGCGCGGAGTCACATCGAACTTCGCGCACATATCTTTGAAAGACAGTTGTTGGTCGGACATGGGCAGTTAAGACTCCCTTGACGCAAGGGAAGCCTAATCCGGAAGCGCCCTCGGATCAATTGCCGAGAATCAATCCGACCGCGTCAGTTCATGAATCCGGGGGCCAGAAAGTAGAAACCATAGGCAACGACAAGCGCCGGAACCGAGGAATAGACCGTCGCCATCACCGCCGCGCGCGGGTTCAGCGCAATCGCCGGGAACAGCGCGTCGCCGTCGTTGGAGATCGCATTGCCGATCAGTGCGGCGAACGGGATGACGCCGTTGACGTAAAGTGTCGCCACCAGAACCTGCGGCCCGCAACCGGGAATGAAGCCTACCAGAATCGCGATCAGCGGCAGCAGCGGCGCGATGGTCGCGAACATCGACTCCAGGTCGAAACCGGCGAAAACCGCCAGATAATCATAGATCAGATAGGCCCCGATCACCCAAACAGAGATAAAGCTGGTCTCTTCTGCCATGCGGGTCACCGGTGAATCGTCGGCATTGGTCATCGCCTGCAACGGCGAAGTTGACCAGATGAACAGCCCCAGCGCCGTACCGGCCAAAGCCAGCCACAGAACCGGCAGTCCGAACAGATGCTCGATCGTCACCTGGCCCAGTTGCGCGGCGCCGACAATCAGTCCCGGCGCGCCGATCAGAAGATAGGCGAAATCCTGCGGGCGGGTGCGCCCGATCAGCGGGGCGACGTCGCATTGGCCCGACATGTCGCTGCGAAACTCGATGGTGTTGAACCGGTCAACCAGCCAGCCCGACAGGATGCCCACGACAAAGCTGAGCGGCAGGATCACAAGTGCGGCATCGGGACGGGTGGCGATCAGCAGGAACGCCGCGTCGCCCATCGTCGCGGTCAAAGTCGCGACCACTGCCCCAAATCCGACATTGCCCGATGAATAGGCCGCCACCACAACTACGGCGCCGCCGCAGCCGGGTGTCGTGCCCAAAAGCGCCGCCAACGGCACCTGATATCCGCGCGCGTTCTTCAGCGACCGGCCGATATCGAAGTTGAAAACCAGCTCTGCGCCATAAAACAGCAGCAGGGTTGCGGCGACAAAAACGCTGACCTGAACGTAAGCGTCCATCATCAGCGTCCGGGTCAACGCGCCCAGTTCGCCCGGGACCAGCGCCAGCGCGACAAATACAAGCGCCACGATCAGCCGTTTCAGGCGAAACGGGCCGAATTTGTCGGCGGCGACGAACGCCTGCGGGGCAGTTGCGGTTGTGGTCATCGTCATTGGGTTGGTCGCTACCTGATATTGCGAATAATTCTCAATTGCGAAAGATAACACTTGCGGGCCACAAAGCAAGACCCAATAACGAACCCGTTCACATGATTGCGTCGAAAGGGGTGCCCGATGGCGGCCGACAAGCTGAAAATTGCCAGCCAGTTCATCGACGCCTTGCCGCATTCGCGCGCGCTGGGCATGCGGCTGGTGGAAATCGGCGACGGTGTGGCCGAGATCACGATGCCCTATGATGAACGGCTGATCGGCGATCCCGAAACCGGCGTGATCCACGGCGGCGCTGTTTCGGCCCTGATGGACACCTGCAGCGGCGCGGCGGTGATGAGCCACCCCGACGCCGCCACGCTGACGGCCACGATTGATCTGCGGATCGACTATATGCGTCCCGCGACGCCGGGGCAGGCCATCACCGCGCGCGCCGAATGCTACCACGTCACGCGGTCGGTCGCCTTCGTGCGGGCCACGGCGATGGACGAGGATCGCGCCAAACCCGTCGCCGCCGCCACCGGGGCCTTCACGGTGGAGCGCGCGCCATGAACCGCAAACGCCCCGAACCGGTGCAGATCGTCAAACAGCGCCGCGATGCCGCGCTGAAGGCCCTGGTAGAGGGCGTGCCCTATATCCAGTTCCTCGGCATCACGTTCGAACGGCACGGAGACGAGCTGACGGCGCTGCTGGCCTATGACGACAAGCTGATCGGAAACCCGATGCTGCCGGCGCTTCACGGTGGGGTGACGGCGGCGTTTCTGGAAACCGCGGCGATCATAGAGCTGAGCTGGTCCTATCTTTGGGAAGACATCGAAAACGGCAAGATCGACCCGGCGACGATCAGCCCGCTGCATCTGCCGCGCCTGCCAAAGACGATTGATTTCACCGTGGATTACCTGCGCTCGGGCCTGCCGCGCGACGCCTACGCGCGCGCGCGCGTTAACCGCTCCGGGCGGCGCTATGCCTCGGTGCATGTCGAGGCGTGGCAGGACAATCGCACGCGGATGTTCGCGCAGGCCACCGGGCATTTCCTGATGCCGCCGCGCAGCGAGGCCTGATGAGCGCGGCCGCCACCGACGGCCCGCTGACCCACGCCCGCGTTCTTCACATCGCGCTGCCGATCGTCCTGTCGAACGCAACCGTGCCGATTCTGGGCGCGGTCGATACCGGGGTTGTCGGGCAACTGGGGCTGGCTGCCCCGATCGGCGCGGTCGGGATCGGTGCGGTGATCCTGTCGACGCTGTACTGGGCGTTCGGGTTCCTGCGCATGGGCACCACCGGGCTGGTCGCGCAGGCGCGCGGCGCTGGTGATACGTCGGAAACCGGCGCGCTGATGATGCGCGGGCTGATGATCGCCGCCGCCGCCGGCGTGGCCTTCATCGCGCTGCAGGTGGCGGTGTTCGCCGGCGCGTTCTGGCTGGCGCCGGCCTCGGCCGAAGTCGAATCGCTGGCGCGCTCCTATCTGGAGATCCGGATCTGGGGCGCGCCGGCCACCATCGCGCTTTACGTGGTCACCGGCTGGCTGATCGCGATGGAACGCACGCGCGGCGTTCTGGTGCTGCAATTCTGGATGAACGGGTTGAACATCGCGCTGGATCTGTGGTTCGTGCTGGGTCTGGGCTGGGGGATCGAGGGCGTTGCCATCGCCACGCTGTTCGCGGAATGGAGCGGGCTGGCGCTGGGCCTGTGGCTGTGCCGGGCGGCCTTTGCAGGGGACCAGTGGCGCAACTGGGTGCGGATTTTCGACCCCGAACGCCTGCGCCGGATGCTGGCGGTGAACGCCGATATCATGCTGCGATCCGTACTGCTGACGATGTCGTTCACCACGTTCCTGTTCCTGGCCTCGGATCTGGGCGACGTGCCGCTGGCGGCCAATCAGGTCTTGCTGCAATTCCTGGAAATCACCGCCTTTGCGCTGGATGGTTTCGCCTTCTCTGCCGAGGCGCTGGTCGGTGCCGCGGTCGGCGCAGGCGCGCGTGCCCGGGTGCGCCGCGCTGCCTGGCTGACTTCGCAATGGGGGGTCGGTGGCGCCTTTGCGCTGGGGCTGGTGTTCTGGCTGGGCGGGCCGATGCTGATCGACCTGATGGCCAAGGCGCCCGAAGTGCGCATCGTCGCGCGCGAGTATCTGGTCTGGGCAGCGCTGGCCCCGGTGGTGGGCATCGCCAGTTGGATGCTGGACGGGATATATATCGGCGCAACCTGGACCCGCGAGATGCGCCGCGCGATGCTGGTTTCGGTGGCGGTCTACGTGATCGCGCTGCTGATCCTGGTGCCGTGGTTCGGCAACCACGGGCTGTGGGGGGCGCTGATGGTGCTGAACATCGCGCGCGGCGTGACGCTGGGTCTGGCCTATCCGGCGCTGGAACGCGGCGTCGGGAGTCCGACCTGAGCGCTGCCGCGCCTTTGTCCGGCCCGCGACAAGATGCGGGGCGATGGGGCTGCCTATGCAGACCTTGGATCGTGTATTCTCGACAAGTTGAAGCCGGCGGTCACAGCCAGTCCGCGCGCCCGGTGCCGACCGCATCGCCAAGCCGCGCGAACCCGTCGCGCGCCAGCAGCCCGTCAAGC
>JAJDOB010000155.1 GCA_022340385.1 Rhodobacter sp. | reverse complement strand
AACGCCCAGTCCACCGCGCTGGCGCAGACCTTTGCGGATCAATGCGTCATCGCGCTGGACAACGCGCGGATGTTCAGCGCGCTCCGGAACGATATGGCTACGGCATGACGGACCCGGCCGCCGCCGACGGGACAAACGATCCGCTTTCGCCCCGGGAAGCCCAGATCGCCACGGCCTTTGCGGAAGGCGAGCATTACCAACAGATCGCCGAGCGTCCCAGCCGCCCCAACCCGGCAGTCTGGAATCTGACGATGCGATCGAGGCACGTTCTTTACGATTTCACGCCAGAGGCCTGCGGCGCTGCGAAGACGCTGCTGGAACGGGCGCGGGCGCTTGATCCCGAAAGCTGCGAACTCCTGTCACGAATGGCGGAGCCGTGGGCAGGCAGGTCACCACCGCCAAAGCGCGGCGGCCATCGCGCTATTTTGCAAATGTTCCCTTGTAGGTTTCGCGCAGTTGCGCCTTTTGCACCTTGCCCATCGCGTTTCGCGGCAGTTCGTTCACCACGACCAATCGCTGCGGCTGCTTGAACCGGGCCAGCGAACTGCCGATGGCAGCCTTGATCGCGTCGGAATCGATCGTGTCGCCATCCTTGGCCACAAGCACGCCAATCACGCTTTCGCCGAAATCCGGGTGCGGCACGCCGATCACCGCGCTTTCCAGCACGCCGGGCTGGTCGTCCAGCAACAGCTCGATCTCTTTGGGATAGATGTTGTAGCCGCCGGAAATGATCAGATCCTTGTTGCGCCCGACAATCTGGACATAGCCGCGGTCGTCGATCAGCCCAAGGTCGCCGGTGATGAAAAAGCCGTTCTCGCGCAGCTCTTCGGCGGTCTTTTCCGGCATTTGCCAGTAGCCTTTGAACACGTTCGGGCCACGCACTTCGATCTGGCCGATTTCGCCCTGCGGCAGTTCGCGGCCTGTCGCCGGATCGGTTATGACAAGCTCGATTCCGGGCAGCGGAAACCCCACCGTGCCTGCAAGCCGCTCGCCCTCGTAGGGGTTCGAGGTGTTCATGTTGGTTTCCGTCATGCCGTAGCGTTCGAGGATCGCGTGCCCGGTGCGGTCGGTGAATTCGCGATGCGTCTCTGCCAGCAACGGCGCGCTGCCCGACACGAACAGGCGCATATGCGCGACAGCCTCGGCTGTCAGGCGGGCATCGCCCAGCAGACGGGTGTAGAAGGTCGGCACCCCCATCATCGTGGTTGCCCGGGGCATCCAGCCGAACATCGCATCAAGGTCGAATTTCGGCAGGAAGATGATAGAGCCGCCGGCGACGAGGGTTATGTTGGTGGCAACGAAAAGCCCGTGGGTGTGAAAGATCGGCAGCGCGTGCAACAGCACATCGTCGCTGTTGAACCGCCAGGCCTTCGCCAGCGTCTGGGCATTCGACAGAAGGTTGGTCTGCGTCAGCATCGCCCCCTTGGAGCGGCCCGTGGTGCCCGAGGTGTACAGGAACGCCGCCAGATCGTCACCATCGCGGTCCACCGTCTTGAAATGATCCGGTTGAACGGCGGAAAGGTCGAAAAAGCTGCCCGTGCCGTTGGCGTTCAGCGTCTCCAGCCGCGCACCGGCCTTGTCGGCGACTGCCTTCAGATTTTCGGACCGCGCGCCGTCGCAAAGGAAGACCCTGGCACCGCTGTTCTCGACGAAATAGGAAACCTCTTCGGCAGTGTAGGCGGTGTTGAGCGGAAGGAACACCACACCGGCCTGCACGCAGGCGCCGTAGACCGCCAGCGCCTCGGGAGACTTGTCGATCTGGGCGGCCAGCCGGTCGCCGGGTTCCAGCCCCATGGCCGCAAGAGCGTTTGCGAACCGGGCGACCTGCCCAAGGAACGCATCATAGCTGCGTGTGCTGCCATCGGCGAGATGCAGGAACACCGACTTCTTTCCGGCGTGCGCAGCGAAGAGAGTGTCAAAAAGCGGGTTTGCCATGATGTCCTCAGGCCTCGGATTTCTTGGTGACGGCCTGCTTGGCCAGTTGCCGCACATCCGCCGAAACCGCAATCTGGTGCTTGTCGGCGAAACGTTCGTGGTTCTGGGATATCTTGGCGATGTCGTAGCGGTAGTTCACCATTGCACCCATGGATTGCGACATTCCCTTGGGCGAGGTGTCGGCACGGGCATGGACGGCCTCGACCTGCGCACCGTTGCCCAGATGGAACCGGGCCACCGGATCACGCGGCATCCCGTCGCTGCGTTTGGCTGTCAGCAGGTAGCGGGCAGTCAGGCGGCGCAGCATTTCGGGTTCAATGGGCGCGGCATGCCCGGTTTCCCTCAGCCAGGCACCCAGGCCCGGGATCGGCGACAGCGTAACGAAAGTCTGCAGGTTGGGCAGTCCGCGGGTCAGATCGGCCACCACGGTCTTGATCAGCGAATTGCCGAAGGATATGCCCGCCAGCCCCACCTGGCAGTTCGAGATAGAGTAGAAGACGGCGGTATCGGCATCGCTTGCGTCGATGATCCTGCGGCTTTCGGACAGGACATTCTGGATCGACCCGGGAATGCCCTTTGTCAGCGCGACCTCGACAAAGATCAGCGGCTCATCCGGCATCGACGGATGAAAGAACGCGAAACAGCGCCGGTCGGCGGGTTGCAGCCGCCGCCGAAGATCGTCCCAACTGTCGATGGCGTGCACGGCCTCGTAGGCGATGATCTTTTCCAGCACGGTCGCAGGGCTGTCCCAGTTGACCGGGCGCAGCACCAGGAACCCCCGATTGAACCAGCTTTGAAACAGGTGCCGGAAATCAAGGTCAATGGGGGCAAGCGCGGGGGTCTCGCGGGCCAGACGCAGCAAGTCGGCGCGCATTGACACCAGTCTTGCGGTGGCACCCGGCACCTGGTTCAAACGGCGCGCCAATTCCTGGCGGCTGGGTTCGGCCGCGCTCAGGAACGCGCGATAGCTGGCCTTGTCGGGATGCGCATCATAGGCGGCAAGCGTTTCGCGCACCCTTTCGGGATCAATCCCCATGTGATCCAGCAGGTGCCGGAAGAAATCCAGTTTCTCGGCGTCACCGAATTTTGCATAGCGGTCGAGGATCTGGCGGGCCAGCGACATGCCCGATACTTCACCACGGCTTCCAAGCAGATCGTTGACGACTTCTTCCAGCGGGCGGTTGTCGCTGACCTTTGCCCCGCTGTAGCGCCGTTCGAAAACGGTCGACAGAAGATCGGCGAACACACTCAAAGTGCCGGCCCCATGACCGCGTCGGGCAGCCAGGTGGCGATGCCCGGAAAGATCGACAGCAGCACGATACCCAGGATCATGCAGCCGACAAAGGGCAAAGAGCCCATCAGGATCTTCTTCAGCGAAATATCGGGCGCGATGCCATTGATCACATAAAGGTTCAGCCCCACCGGCGGCGTGATCAGGCCAATCTCCATGTTCACGGTGACGATGACCGCGAACCAATAGGGATCGAACCCGGCCGTGGTGATGATCGGCAGCAGGATCGGCGCCGACATCAGGATCACCGCGACGGGCGGCAGGAAAAAGCCCGCAACCAGCAGGAACAGGTTGATGATCGCCATCAGCACCCAGCGGTTGACGTCCAGCCCGCCGATCCAGCTGGCAACGGACTGGGTGACGAACAGCGACGACAACATGAAGCTGAAGACACCGGCGGCACCGATGATGAACAGGATCATCACCGATTCCTTGGTGCTGTCGCGCAGCACCGCCCACAGCGCCGTTGGCTGGTACATCCGGTAGACGATCATCGCCACGACGATGCACAGCAGGGCGCCGACAGCCGCCGTTTCAGACGGCGTTGCGACGCCGCCATAAAGCGCATAGAGCACGCCGATGATGATCGCCAGAAACGGCAGCACACGGGGCAGGATCTCGAATTTCTGTGCCCAGGAATAGCGAATTCCGGAAAGGGCAACACCGGCGGCGCCGCGGCGCCAGGTGTCATAGATCGCCCAGGCGATGAAAAGCATCACCAGCATGACGCCAGGCATCACACCGGCCAGGAACAGCCGCCCGATAGAGGTCTCGGTCGCGATTCCGTAAACGATCATCGTGACCGAGGGCGGGATAAGAATGCCCAGCGTGCCGCCGGCGGCTATCGAGCCGGCCGCGACCTCGTCCGGGTAGCCGCGCTTGCGCATCTCGGGGATGCCCATCTTGCCAATGGCGGCACAGGTGGCGGGGCTGGATCCCGACATGGCGGCAAACAGCGCGCAGGCGCCCAGGTTCGACACCACAAGACCGCCCGGCACGCGGGTCAGCCAGCGTTCCAGCGCCTCGTACAGGTCAGGTCCGGCACGGGTCGAGGAAATCGCTGCACCCATGATGATGAACATCGGAATCGACAACAGGGCAAAGCTGTTCAGCTCGGCATAGAAAAGCTCTGGCAGCGCCTGCAATGACCGCATCCCGTCAAAGGCCAGCAGGAACCCAGCCGCCACGATCAGCAATCCGGTGCCGACCGACACACCCGAGAACAGGACGACAATGGTGGCCACCGCGACCATCAGACCTACGACGAGCGGATCCATCAGTGCCTCCTGTCTTCAAGCGGAACCGGCGCGCCGGTATCCTCGCCGCATACCACCAGCCACAGGTCGGCAACCAGCTGCAGCAGGAACAGACCAAATCCAAGCGGGACCGACATATAGGGTATCCAAAGCCGTACCGCCCAGACGGTTTCCGACTTCCAGTTGCGCGCCCAGGCCAGGTGGAACATGTCCCAGGCGAACCAAAGCATGATCGCGATCATGCACGCCGTCGTCGCCAGTACAAAGACCGCAAGAATGCGTCGGGCCCGGGGGGGCAGAAGCGTCGGCAACAGGTCGACCCCGACATGGCCACGCAGTTTCTGCACGTAAGGCAGCCCGATCAGCGTGGCGGCAATCATCAGATAGATCACCGCCTCTGTCTGCCAGATCGTCGAGCGGCCCATCACGAACCGGACGAATATCATCTGGCAGGTGATCAGAACCGAGGCAAAGATCATCAGCGAGGCGATCACGCCACAAAGGGTGGATAACGCCGCAATCGCGCGAATCGGCAATGGATGGCTGTTGTTGATCTTGACTGTGTGGTCCACGGCCGCGTGCCCCCCGGGCTGGAATGGTCCGCGGCGGCAACCCGCCGCGGACCGGATACTTTATTCGACGGCCAGCGCCATATCCAGCAATGCCTGACCGTTGGGGGTCTCCTCGACGAAGGCAGGATATGAGGATTCGGCAGCCACAGCGCGCCAGGCGTTGAAGTCCGCCTCGGTCATTTCCGCCAGTTCGACACCGGCGTCCGAGAAGGCTTTGGCGGCGATCGAGTCGCCCAGCTTGGCCTGCTCGAGATAAAACACCTGCGCCTTTTCAGAGGCTGCCATCAGCGCGGCCTGCTGTTCGGCTGTCAGCCCTTCGAAGGTGGTCTTGTTGACCAGCATCGGCTGGTACATGAACCACAGGGCATAGTCACCGGCGGGCGTGTAGCACTTGAGCTGCTCGTACAGGCGATAGCTGACAAAGCTTTCGGACGAGGTATTGGCCGCATCCAGAACGCCGGTTTGCAGGGCCGGATAAATCTCGGACGACGCCATTGACGAGATCGAGGCACCGGCCTTTGCAAGCATCTGCTCAAACGCCTTGCCGGCAGCGCGGATCGAGACCCCGGCGACATCCTCGGGCTTGGTGATGCAGCTTTTGTTGGACCCGAAACCGCCGGCCAAATAGCCGTGCACCAGAATTTTCACGTCGTCGCCGGCCATGATGTTCTCGATCTCGGCCATGAAGGGCGAATGCGACAGGCGGTCGCCGTGGTCATGGTTCTTCACCAGACCGGGCATCAGGGTAAGGTTGTAGGCCGGTTGCTGGCCGCCGGCGTAGGATAGCGGAAATACCGTCATGTCCAGCTGACCACGCGACAGCGGCGTATATTGCTCGCGGGCCTTGAACAGGGTCTGGTTCGGGAAGATCTGGATTTCCAGATCGACACCGGCTGCGCCGACTTCGTCGGCGACCATTTGCGCGACCTGATGGCGCACATCGCCCTCGGCCCACTGGTGGGACAGGCGCAGTGTCTCGGCTGCGGCGCTAAGCCCGGTCAATGCCAGCGCAACGGCGCTGGTCGCAAAAAGTTTGGTTATTGTCATGGTATCCTCCCAGGGAATCAGACCCCGTTGATGGGGCTTCGTCGGCAATACCTCGGCGAAGCGGACAAAAAAGTCAATCAAATTGTATACAACAATGGCGATATTGCACACACTCAGCTTTTCTGGCATATGAATCGTTATGGATATCAGCCGCGCAGACCACATCGCCGAACAGTTGGAGGATTTGATCCTGACCGGCCGTTTCGGCAGCGGCGAAAGGCTGGACGAACACCGGCTGGCCGAAGAATTCGGGGTATCGCGCACCCCGATCCGCGAGGCATTCCAGAAGCTGGCGGTTTCCGGGCTGGTCCAGCAATTGCCCCGGCGCGGGGTTTTCGTGCATCAGCCCGGTCCGGTCGAGCTTTTGGAGATGTTCGAGGTCATGGCCGAACTGGAAGCCGTTTGCGGGCGCTTTGCCGCGCTCAGGATCAGCGACGCCGCGCTGGACGATCTGCACGGCGCCAACGCCCGATGCCTTCTAGCCGTTGCAGCCAAGGATTCCGACGACTATTACCGCGAGAACGAGCAGTTCCACCGCATCATATACCGTGAATCCGGAAACCGGTTTCTGGAACAAGAGGCCAATCGCCTGCACCGCCGGCTGAAACCGTTCCGCCGCATCCAGTTGCAATTCCGTGGCAGGATTCAACAGTCGATGGAAGAACATGACGCGATTCTGGCAGCACTCAGGGCCGGCGACAGTGTTGGTGCATCAGAAGCGTTGCGCAGCCATGTCGCGGTTCAAGGCGAAAAATTCCACCACCTGATGGCAAGCCTTCAAAACGCTGCCGAATAAATCCGGCGCTGCATGACCGGCGAAGCAATCCTCGGCCCCGGTCGCGGCATTGAAAGAACCATTGATTTTCAAGAAATTATGGTGCCCCCACACGGACTCGAACCGCGGACCTACTGATTACAAATCAGTTGCTCTACCAGCTGAGCTATAGGGGCCATTTTCCGGCAGAGCACCCTGTAGGAACCCTGCCGATCTGGCATTTACTCCGGCAACTCGCTGAATTCAATACCGTCTCTGGTTTTGACCGAATATTTGCAGAACAGCGGCTCTACCTGCTGAACTGGACCGGCACACGAATCGATTCACCCGCGGATCGCGATCCGCGCAAGGCGCTTACATGCCCAGCGCTTCCTTGTACATGTCCAGCACCGCCTCTTCTTCGGCGATGTCGTCCTTGTCGCGCTTGCGCAACGCGATCACCTTGCGCATCACGCGGGTGTCATAGCCGCGGCCCTTGGCCTCTGCCATCACCTCTTTCTGCTGGTCGGCAATGTCCTTTTTCTCGGCTTCCAGCCGCTCGAACCGTTCGATGAACTGGCGCAGTTCGTCGGCGGTCACGCGATAAGACATATCGGACGAAGAAGTGTCGCTCATGGGCCTGGTCTTCCTTGGCACGGGTGGGGATCGGCCTGCTGCCTAGCCTGCCCCGGCATCCCTTGCAAGGGGCCGGGCGCTTGCCTCGCGGCGCCCGCTGGGATAGGCGCACGGCAGCATTGGCAGGAGCATGTGATGGACTGGCTGATCTGGACCGGCGCGGTGGTGTCTTTTCTGGGACTGGCGGGCCTGGTCTGGTGCATATTGATCGTGGTGCGCGCCCGGCGGGCCAGATTGCCCGAAGACGAGATGCGCGCCCGCCTTGCCGTGGTTCTGCCGCTGAATCTCGCCGCGCTGCTGCTGTCGGCGCTGGGGCTGATGATGGTGGTCGTCGGCATCCTTCTGGGATGACAC
>JAJDOB010000108.1 GCA_022340385.1 Rhodobacter sp. | reverse complement strand
ATATTCTACAACGACGCGCGGGCGCAGGCCTTCGATCTGGCCGCCGCGCTGAACAGCGAAATCCGCGCGCTGGCCGAAGCGGGCTGCACATACATCCAGATCGACGAGCCGATCTTTGCGCGCAAACCCGATCAGGCGCTGGATTTCGGCATCGAGGCCCTGCGGCGCTGCTTTGACGGGCTGCCCGGCACTGTGACCCGCGTGATGCACATGTGCTGTGGCTACCCCAACCGGCTGGACGATACCGATTACCCCAAGGCCGACCCCGAAAGCTATGTCAGGATCGCGCGGCAAGTCGACGGGGTGGCCGACCAGATCAGCATCGAGGACGCGCATCGCCACAATCCCGAAACCCTGTTCGGCCTGTTCGAACGCTCGTCCCTGATCGTCGGCTTTGTCGCTGTCGCCTCGTCCCGCGTCGAGCCGGTGGCAGAGATCGCCGCGCGGATGCGGGCGGTGTTGCAGGTCGTGCCAGCCGAGCGGCTGCTGGCGGCACCCGATTGCGGTCTGGGCTTTCTGGGGCGCGATCTGGCGATGACCAAACTGCGCAACCTCAGCGCGGCGGCGCGGCAGGTCTGAGGCGCTTCAAAGCCGCCCGCGCCAAATGTGGCATTACAAAATCACCCTGAACCGATGGCGGGTCAGCGTTTCTCGCTGCTGTCGAAATCGACGTGAATGTGATTGCCGTCCGGGTCGTGGATATTGACCTGCAGGATGCCGAACCCGGGCACCTCGGCCAGGGCCACCGGCACGTTCTTTTCTTCCATCCGCGCCAGGAATTCCGACAAACCCTTTGCGCGCAATGCAAAATGTTCGATCCTGGGATCCTGCGTCTGCGGTTCCCCGGACAATCCGACCAGATGGATGATCGCCTGATCCCCCAGATACAGCCACGCGCCCGGAAAGTTGAAATCAGGCCGCGGGCCGGTGTGCATGTCCAGAACATCGGCGTACCACGCCACCATCGCGTCCAGCTTTGCCGTGCGCACATTCACATGATCGAAGGCTACCAATGTCATATCCGTTGCCGTCCTTTTATTGCGGCAATCGCCGCGCGTCGTATCAGGCTTCCAGTTCCGCGTCCCAATACAGGAAATCGACCCAGGTATCGTGCAGATGCCCGGGCGGAAATTTCCGGCCGGTGTTGCGCAGTTCCTCTGCCGCAGGCCGGCGCGGCGGTTTGCGCAATGCCAGCCCGGCCTGGCGCAAACTGCGAGACCCCTTGGCAAGATTGCATTTCGAGCAGGCCGCAACCACGTTTTCCCAGCTTGTCACGCCGCCACGCGCACGCGGCACCACATGGTCGAACGTCAGATCGCCCTTGGCACCGCAATACTGACAGCAGAACTGATCGCGCAGGAACAGGTTGAACCTTGTGAAAGCCACCCGCTTTTGCGGCTTGACGTAATCCTTGAGCACGACAACCGAGGGAATCCGGATCTGCGTCGAGGGCGAATGCACCAGCGTGTCGTATTCGGCCACGATATCGACCCGGTCCAGATAGGCCGCCTTGATCGCTTCCTGCCAGGGCCACAGCGAAAGCGGGTAATAGCTGAGCGGCCGGTAGTCGGCATTCAGCACCAGTGCCGGGTGATGTCGCAAATTGTTCGGTTCGCGCACGAAGGCCGTTCTGAAATCGCCATCCATGATCCGGTTTCATCCTCCGACCGAAACCATCTGCGTTGCCAACCCCGGTCCGGCAAGCCGCCCCGGCGTGCGGCCAACTATATATGGCGGCATGCCCAAGGCAACCCCCGCAATATGCAGTGGTTTCAGGGGCTTACTTAGCGGAAGTCTTTGACAGGGATATGACGGTTTCGATCCGGCCGGAATCGCCGTGACGGATCGTTGCGACCTGCCGGTCGCCGGCACCGCCTCAGGCCCGGCGCGGCCGGGCCGATTCGCGATCGTGCGGCCTTTTCCTAGAAGACGTCATTCCATCGGGGAATTGCGAACTGCTTGGTCAGCGAGATCGAGAATTTGGTGCTGTCCTGCGCGATCATCGACCCCACGCCCTGGCGTCCGATGGCATTGCTGGCATGGGCGTCGATCGACAATCCGGTTCCCGCCAGATTGTAGCGCAGGCCCGCCGCCCAGACCGGATCCGTCGCATCCGCGCCGACGGCGGTGGCTTCGGCAATCAGCTCCAGCCCGTTGAACAGCTCGTAGTTGACACCAAGGCCCAGCCCCAACACCTCGGTGTTGCCGAAGGCGGCGATTTTCGGGCTGGCGGTCAGCGCCAGCCGGTCGTTGACCTTGTAGCTTGCCATGCCCTCCAGATAGAAGACGCCGACCCCGGCTATTCCGGGTTCGATCTGACGCCCGTAAAGCAACCGGCCCGACAACGAGAACGGGTCGCCGTTGTTCTGATCCAGCACCCGCAGTTTCGGGCCGAACATGTAGCGCACCTTGGTCGTGGGCACCAGTTTGGCGGCAACGCTGCCATCGTCGGCGTAATCCTCGAAGATCAGGTCGACCTGGCCGTCGCGTCCGGGGCTCAGCGAAACCGATCCGCCGGCGTTTTCCTGCGTGCCGTACCAGCCGCTGACCTGAAAAACGCCCGGCTCCATCACATCGGCGCTGCCGATCGTGAACCCGGGATTTTGCAGGCTGACCTGACGTGCCGTGACCGGGGCAACCGGGCCGCGATAGGTTTCGGAATACCGCGCACCGGGCGTATAGACGATCTGCAATCCGGCCAGCACCATGTCGCCATCGGGCCAATGCGTCAGGATACTGGTGGCGGGCGTGGTGCCGACACCATTGGTAAGGAAGGCGTGAATGGCCGCTTTCGGCGTCACGTTATAGCGCCCGCCCACCGACCACACCGGCTGGCTGACAAGGGTCGCCGTGTTGGAAACCGTGTTGGTGCCGCCGAACACCGGCGCGTTGATCGCGCCGAAAAACGCAAGCCGGTTCGACGGTTTATAGGTCACGCCCGCGCCGACGGATGCGATGGTTCCGTAAAACGGCATGCCGCCGACCGTATCGGGAAAAACCGATACGCCGGGGGTCAGGTGGAATTGCAGCTTTGGCGACACCTCGTAGGTGATCGGCAGCTTCAGCGACCCGATCACGACATTCGAATGACGCCCGCCGAAGACAGGCGATTCCAGCCGAACAAAGGTTTCGGCAGAACCCTGCGCCGAGATCGCCAGCGACTCGCCATCGTAAAGCTTGTATTTGGCCCAGGCCGCGGCGGTGTTCAGAACGAAATCCGGGAACAGTCCGTTGATCGGCTTGGCCGGCGGATCCTGATAGGACGACATGTCGAACCCAAAGCTCAGCCGGTCATTCACCGCATAGCTGCCACCCCCGAAATAGGTCTGGTTGCCGGTGCCGGTGCCCTGGTTCGGATCGGTCTGCATGGAACCGATGTTCAACTCGTAGGTGCGCCCCGGCAGCGTATTCGCGGTCTCGAAATTGCCAATCCGGATCGGGAATTCATCCAGCGGTTCGCCCTGCGCGCCAAGAACCCCAGAGCCTGCCACGAAGGCGGCGCCTAACATCAGCCTGCGAAAATGACGGCGGGAAGCGTTGGAACGGCTGGGAAGCGCGGGCATGTGTCTCTCCGGATTGCTCGGGCCCTGTTTGGTCAAGGCTTTGTCCGACTATAAGTTGCTGACGTGCAGATACAAAACACGAAACCCGCGATGCGCCGATCATTGCCGGATTTTGCGCCCTTCATGTGCAGATTTGTCACGTTAATCCGTTGTGTTAGCCAAGTCCCAGCTTGTCGCGCATGAAGGCCAGCGCCACGTTCAGCCCGTCGGGCGCGATGCCGTGGCCGGTGCCTTTCATCACATGGGCATAGACGTCGAACCCCGCCTCGCTCAGCGCATTGCCCGCCTCGGCAAGGGATTGCGGCGGCACCAGGTCATCGCGGTCGCCGTGCACCAGCAGGATGGGCGGCTTCGAGACCGCCTCGTCCGCCAGGCTTTCCGCCTGCAACAGCCGCCCCGAAAAGCCGACGACCCCGGCCACCGGGTCAGGCCGGCGCGGCGCCACATGAAGGCTCATCATCGTGCCTTGCGAAAACCCGAACAGCACCATCTGTTCGGGCAGCATGTCTTCATCCGCCAGCACCGCGTCCAGATAGGCATTCAGATCGTCGACCGATTTCTGCATCGATTCCTCGGCGGCGTCCTCGGACGACCCGTCAATCCACGGGATCGGAAACCACTGATAGCCACCGGGGTTGGTGCCGCAGATTTCCGGGGCATTCGGGGCGACGAAGACGGTGTCGGGCAGATGTTCGGCCAGCGGATCGGCCAGCCCCAGCAGATCCGCGCCATCCGCGCCATAGCCGTGCAGAAACACCACGACAGACCGTGCCTCGCCCGATGCCGCCGCGCGGCGGCCCCCCTCCAATACCCGTGTCATGTGATCCCTTCCCTGTCTTTTGCCACCCGGTAGTAGGCCCACAAAAGCCGCGCCGCAACCGCGCGCCAGGGGGCCCAGGCCTGTGCCATCTCGCGAAACGCGCGCTCTCTGGGGCGCTCTGGCAGATCGAACAGGATGCGGGCCGCTTCCTGCAACGCCAGATCGCCGGGCGCGAACACATCGGCGCGCCCCAGCGAGAACATCGCATAGACTTCGGCCGTCCACTGGCCGATGCCCGGCACCGCCACCAGCGTCCGGATGACCTGATCGTCGGGGTGGCCGCGCAGCGCGGCATAATCAAGCCCCGCGTCGGCCAGTGCCTTGGCATAGCGGATCTTCTGCCGGCTCAGGCCACAGGCGCGCAGGTCATCCTCGCTGGCGCGGCGGACATTTCCGGGATCGCTCAGCCCGGCATTGCACACCCGCGCCCAGATCGCGTTTGCAGAGGCGACGCTGACCTGCTGGCTGACGATCGCGCTGAGAAGCTGTTCGAACCCGTCGGCGCGGCGGCGCAGGGGAAGCGGCCCGGTTTCGCGCAGGGCGGCGGCAAAGCGCGGCTCGCACCGGGCCAGAAACGCGGCCCCTTCGGCGACACAGGCGTCGGTTTCGATAATGCGCCCGATCATGCAAGGCCTCCGACCCAGTGCAACGCCGCTTCGACCGTTTCCAAAATCACGGCATCCGGGCGCGCCGGCCGGTTCAGCAAGGCCACCTTGATCGACAGCGCCCGCGCCGCGTCAAGCTTTGACCGGCTTGGCATGCCGCCGGAATTCTTGACCACCAGCCAGTCGACGCCAAGCCGTTGGAACAGGCTGATTTCATCCTCCATGCTGAACGGCGGGCGCCCGACCAGGAACTCTCCGCCGGCGAAGGGAAACGGCGCGTCCGGGGCGTCGATGCGTCGGCAGATCACCCGGCGTCCCCGAAGATTGGCGAAACCGCTCAGGCCCTGCACCCCGGTGCCCAGAAACACCGTGGCCCCGGGCGGGATGAACGCGGCGGCGTCCTTTTCGTGGTCAATGAAGCGCCAGTCATCGCCGGGGCCGGGTTGCCACTCGGGGCGCAGCACGACGGCGTGCGGCAACCCGATGTCGCGGCAGATTTCCGCGGTGCGCCGGGTGATACGCGCGGCAAAGGGATGGGTGGCGTCCAGCACGGCGTCGATTTTCTCGGACGCCAGAAAGCCGCGAAACCCGGCGGCCCCGCCAAATCCGCCAACGCGGGTCGGAATCGCAAGCGCGTTTGGCTGGCGCGTGGCCCCGGCCAACGACGCGGTGGCATCGACCCAAGGCATCGCTGCCAGCGCCACGGCGATCCGTCGCGCCTCGCCGCTGCCGGCCAGCAACAGCAGCCTCATGGGCCGCTCCGTGCCAGAATCGCGCCCGCCCTGTCGATGACGACGATATCCACGGCGATGTCAGGCAGCATCGCCGCGACCTTCTGGCGTGCGGCGTCTGCAATCGCCAGCGGCATTGCCTCGCCAATCAGCTCCGCCGCATGCAGCGCCGTCGTCGCCTCGGCGACGTCAGGCCGGTCGAACTGTGCCGCCAGCGCCAGGAAATCGACCTGGCTGCGCGACGAATGCAGATCCATCGCGCCCTGCGCCAGCTTGGTCATCTTGCCGATGCCGCCACCGATGGTCAGCCGACCGACCGGATGTCTTTTGAGATATTTCAGCATGCCGCCGGCAAAATCGCCCATGTCCAGCATCGCGTGGTCAGGCAGGCCGTGCAGCGCCTGCACCACCCGTTCGCTGGTCGCCCCGGTGCAGCCCGCGACATGGCCGTCGCCGGCGGCGCGCGCCACGTCGATGCCGCGATGGATCGAGGCGATCCAGGCCGCGCAACTATAGGGCCTGACAATTCCTGTGGTGCCCAGGATCGACAGGCCGCCCTTGATGCCCAGCCGTGGATTCCAGGTTTTCAGCGCAATCTCCGCCCCGCCCGGAATTGACACGACAATCTCGATATCCGCTTTCTTTCCGTAAGTTACGGCGCA
>JAJDOB010000099.1 GCA_022340385.1 Rhodobacter sp. | reverse complement strand
TCCGATCGGGATGGCGCAAAACCGCAGCAATTTCATCGACTCCGCCTTCGCAGTTCGAGGCTCCACAGGACAATGTCAGGTTGATCCCGCGATCTTGGGGAACAATCGTTTGGCGGCAATACTCCGAAAGTCTCGGTTTTCTATGAACAACTATGTGGTGCACACTGCGCGTCGGGAGGAATCTTAGCATGCGCGTCTTAGCACGCCCGGTTTTGGCGTTCCGCGTTGGCTTGGCGTCGGGCATCGTCGCGCTGGCACTGGAGGTCCGCGCCGCAGATCCGGCGCCGGTTCGAGGGATTGGCCGGCAGGTCCGCCAAGGAAGGCGATGACACGCCGGGGCCGGACCTGCCTGAGCCCAGTTGCACGACCTGCGCGGAATGGGGACCGGCATGACCCGACTTGCAACCATCGCCATGTGCCGCACCGTTTGCGGCCTCGCCCAGCCTTTCCTGCGAATGACCCACATCAGAATTCTGAGAGGAAAAAAAATGAACATACTCATAAGGACCATCGCCACTTGCGCGATCACGATTGCGGGTGCCGCGATGGCATTTGCAGACACACCCACGATCCGCGCCGCCGTATTGAAGATCGGCACCGTGAACTGGGAACTGAACACGATCCTCGATAACGGATTTGACACTGCGCATGGGTTCAAACTGGAAAGGCAGGACTTTGCCGATAACGGTGCCACCCGCGTGGCGCTGGACGGTGGCGGGGCCGATCTGGCCGTCGCCGACTGGATCTGGGTTGCGCGGCAGCGCGCCGCCGGCAAGGACTATGTCTTCATCCCCTATTCGCGCGCGGTCGGCAGTATCGTCGTGCCGGCCGACAGCCCGGTTCAAAGCCTGCCCGATCTGGCCGGCAAGAAGATCGGTATCGCCGGCGGCCCGGTCGACAAAAGCTGGCTGATCCTGCAGGCCTACGCAAAGCAGGAATACGGGTTTGATCTGGCGGCCGGGACCGAACAGGTCTTTGCCGCGCCACCGCTGGTCATGAAGGCCGCGTTCAGTGGCGAGGTGGATGCGGCGGTCAATTTCTGGCATTTCCTGGCCAAGATGAAAGCCGCCGGCATGCGCGAACTGGTTTCGGTCGAATCCGCGTCCATCGCGCTTGGCCTTGATCCACAGGTGCCGCTGCTGGGCTATGTGATGAAGGAAAGCTTCATCGCCGAAAACCCGGGCATCGCGCAGGCGCTATACGCGGCGTCGCGTGACGCAAAGGAACTGCTTCTGAGCGACGATGCGGCATGGGACGCGGTGCGCCCGATCATGAACGCCAAGAACGACGCCCAGTTCGAGGCCTTGCGCGCGGATTTCCGCGCCGGTATCCCGAACCGTGGCGCCGTGAACGAGGAAAGCGCCGACAAGCTGTTGCAGCTGATGGCGGAGCTGGGCGGGGCAAAGCTGGTCGGCAGCGCGACCAGCATGCCCGCCGGACTGTTCGCAGGGGTCGAATGACGGATCCAGAAACGGCGCTAGCCGACAGCGACAGGCCTTGCCCTTGAACGTCCGAATCCTTTCCCTGCTGGGCTTGCTCGCCCTGTGGATCGTTGCGGCATGGATGTCGGGCGATCCGCAGGTCTTGCCGATGCCGCACAGCCTGTTGCGGCCGCTCTGGGTCGAGACCAGTTCGGGCGAATTGCCATACCATTTGTTGCGGACGCTGATCCGGGTGCTTTGGGCCTTTGTTCTGGCAATGACGCTGGGGCTGGCGCTGGGGCTGGTGATGGGCCTGTCCGACCGGGTCAACGACTGGCTCGATCCGTGGCTGGTGGTGTTTCTGAACCTGCCCGCGCTGGTGCTGATCGTGCTGTGCTACCTGTGGATCGGGCTGAACGAGACCGCGGCGATCGCGGCCGTCACGCTGAACAAGATCCCGAATGTCACCACCATCATCCGCGAAGGCGCGCGCGCGCTGAACCCCGATCTGAAGGCGATGGCGCAGGTCTACCGGATGCGCTGGCCGGCCTATCTGCGCCATGTCGTGTTTCCCCAGCTTGCACCGTTCATCGCCGGCGCGGCCCGCTCTGGCATTGCGGTGATCTGGAAAATCGTTCTGGTGGTCGAGTTTCTGGGCCGCTCCAATGGTGTTGGCTTTCAGATTCACCTGTATTTCCAGCTGTTCGACGTGGTTCATGTGCTGATCTACGCGCTGTCCTTCATCGCGGTGATGCTGGCGGTCGAATGGATTCTGCTGCAACCGGCAGAGCGGCGCGTGCGGCGCTGGCGTGACGCATGATTAGGGTCGATGTCACCCGAAAATCCTTTGGAACGACAGAGGTTCTGCATGGCGTCCGGTTCGACATCCAGCGCGGCGAAACCCTTGCGCTGCTGGGTCCATCGGGCATCGGCAAGTCGACGCTGCTGCGGCTGGTCGCAGGGATCAGCAAGGATTTCGAGGGGCACATCGAATGCCCCGACAAGCTGGCCATCGTGTTTCAGGAACCCACGCTGCTGGACTGGCGCTCGACGCTGGACAATATTCTGCTGGTCCACCCCGGGCTGTCCCGGGACGCCGCCCTTGCGATACTGGACAAGGTCGGACTTGCCGACAAGACCGACATGTATCCCCGCCAGTTGTCGCTGGGCCAACAGCGCCGGCTTTCGCTTGCGCGCGCTTTTGCCGGGCAGCCGGATGCGCTTATCATGGACGAACCTTTCGTGTCACTCGACGCCGAGATGGCCGATGACATGCTGACCCTGACCGAGCGTCTGATCGAAGAAACCCGTCCCGCCACCCTGTTTGTCACCCACTCCCGCGCCGAGGCAAACCGTCTTGCCGGCCGTGTGTTGACGCTGGGCGGGAAACCCGCAACCGTGATTGCCGACGAACCCGCAGGAACCTGACATGAAACGCGCCGCGCCTGTCACAGCACTCGGTCTTGCCACCGCCTTGCCCGCCGCCGCGCATGGCCTTGGCTTTGCCGGGTTGTTGTCGAAGTCCAACAAGGAAGACCTGCCGCCGATCATGCTGTCCGTTGGCAAGCCCATCGCCGAAGCCCCGCTGATGCCGAAGTCCGGCGCCGCCTGTGAACTTGAAATCAATTCCGACGGTACCGGCGAACCGGGGCTGGAGGGCGCGAATTTCTTGCGCGCAATCTGGATCAACGGGATCGTCATCAGCAAGCTGGAGATTCGCCCCTATGGCATTGAAAGCGTCGAATTCGACGACGAGGGCACGATGGAGATTGAATTCATCGCCATCCGCCCGGGCCCCTACGTGCTGCGCCAGCCCGGTTCGACCGGCGAAGGCCAGCGCATGACGATCGCGATCCAACAGAGATGAGCACACTGCGCGTCTCTCGGGTTTCCTATAGCTACGGGGCCAAACTGGCGCTGGACGATGTGTCGTTCGATCTGCAACCGGGGCGGTTCTGCGCGTTGCTGGGTCCGAACGGTGCCGGCAAATCGACACTGTTTTCATTGCTGACCCGGCTGTTCGTTACCAATCAGGGAACGATCTCTGTGGCCGGGCATGATCTGGCGCGCGAACCCCGTGCCGCGCTTGCCAGGATCGGGGTGGTGTTCCAGCAGCAGACAATTGATCTGGATATGACCGTGCGCCAGAACCTGCGCTATTTCGCGGCGCTTCAGGGCTTGTCGGGCCGCACCGCCGCGCGCAGCATCGACGCCGCACTGGAACGTCTGGCGATGCAGGAACGTGCCGGCGAAAAGGCCCGCGCGCTGAACGGCGGCCACCGCCGCCGGATGGAAATCGCCCGCGCCCTGATCCATGATCCAGAGGTCTTGTTGCTGGACGAACCAACGGTCGGGCTCGACACCGCCAGCCGAAAGGCAATCACCGCCCATGTGCATGACCTGGCCGATACCGGCCTGACGGTGTTCTGGGCCACGCATCTGGTTGACGAAATCCGCGACAGCGACGATGTGGTCGTGTTGCACAAGGGCCGGGTTCTGACCCATGATCGCGCGTCGAATATCGCCGGCGACGGCCCGTTGATCGACGCGTTCATCGACATGACAAACGGCACCATCGAGGGCGCGGCATGAGCGCCTACCTCGTCGCTCTCTGGGCCATTACCTTGCGCGAATCCCTGCGGTTTCTGAACCAGCGCAGCCGGTTTCTGGCCGCCCTTGTGCGACCGCTGGTCTGGCTTGTGGTCTTCGCGGCGGGGTTTCGCGCCGCGCTTGGCCTGTCGATCATCCCGCCCTATCAGACCTATATCACCTACGAGGTCTACATCGTTCCCGGCCTGTGCGGCATGATCCAGCTTTTCAACGGAATGCAGTCATCGCTCAGCCTTGTCTACGATCAGGAAATGGGCTCGATGCGGTTGCTGCTGACCAGCCGGCTGCCGCGCTGGTGGCTGTTGCTGTGCAAGCTGATCGCGGGGGTGGCGGTCTCGATCCTTCAGGTCTACGTCTTTCTTGCCATCGCCGCGGTTTTCGGCATCACCCTGCCGGTTCTGGGCTATTTCTACGTCTTCCCGGTCCTGATCCTGACCGGGCTGATGCTGGGCGCGCTGGGGCTGCTGATATCCTCTACGATCAAGCAGTTGGAGAATTTCGCAGGCGTGATGAACTTTGTCATATTCCCGATGTTCTTCCTGTCCAGCGCGCTTTATCCGTTGTGGAAAATGGCCGAAAGTTCGCCGTTCCTGCGCGATGTCTGCGCCTTCAATCCCTTCACCCACGCCGTCGAACTGATCCGTTTCGCGATGTACCAGTCCTTCAACGGCATGGCGTTTCTTTGGGTGGTGGTTTCGTTTGCCGTGTTCATGGGCGGCAGCCTGATCGGGTATGACCCGGCCTTAGGAATGTCGCGCCGCAATCCCGGCGGCCCGCAGAAAGGTGGCTGAACGTGCAAGTCCCGACCGGTCAGACGGGCCAAAACAGTTGGCCACGCCAATGAAACAAGACTAATCTGCTGACCATATGATTTTTGTAAAGGAGGCCACGTTGCGCCACACCATCCTCACCCTCATGATTTCGCTCTGGACCGTATCACCCGCGCTTGCAGCCGGCTGCGGGAACAACGCATCGGGTTTCGCCCCCTGGAAAGCTGAATTCGCGGCAGAAGCAAAGCGCGCGGGGGTCGGCGCACGCGGCCTGCAGGCGCTGGCCGGTGCCAGTTATTCGCAAAAAACCATCAGCGCCGACCGCAACCAGAAAGGTGTGAAGTACAGCCTCAATGATTTCATTCGAATCCGGCTCGGGTCACTTGATGGTTTTGCCAGCACCGCCCGCAAACGGATCAATCGCAACCGGGCATTCTTTGATGCACTGGAACAGCGATACGGCGTGCCGGCATCGATTCTGGTGTCGATCCACGGAATGGAAACCGGTTTTGGCCATAACATGGGGTCGGTCCCGGTGGTGTCTTCGATCCTGACCGTTGCCTATGATTGCCGCCGCGCCGCTTTCTTCACACCGCACGCCATTGCGGCGCTGGAAATGGTGGATCGCGGCATGCTGAGCCCAAACCAGAAGGGCGCATTTCATGGCGAGCTTGGCCATACCCAGTTTCTACCGGGCAATGCGATGCGATACGGCGTCGACGGGAACGGCGACGGGCGGGTGGATTTCTACAACGAAGCCGACGCGCTGGCCTCGACCGCGAATTTCCTGCGCAACAAGGGATGGAAACCCGGCAAGGGTTTCGAGCCCGGTCAACCCAATTTCCCGGTCCTGAACGAATGGAATGCCGCAACGGTGTACCAAAAGGCGATCGCAGCCTCGGCCGCCCGTATCGGCGGCTGAGGTGCGGCACGGCGGGGCAGCGGCCGCAGGCAACCCGGACAATCCCCGCGCCCGGCGATCATAGCGTTTCGCGTTCGGCTTGACACATAAGGCACCGTCCAACGCGAATTGCTTTTGCCGATCCTTGCGGATCAGGCCGCCGCCATGCGGTCCGCAATCAACGCGATCAGCGTGTTGTGGTCCTTGTCGAAGTTGCGAATGCCTTCGGCCAGCTTCTCTGTCGCCATGGCGTCGGCGTTCAGATCCCACCGGAAGGTCGCCTCGTCCATCGTTATCCTGGCCACCCCGGTCGCGCTGTCGGGCGACAGGACCCGTGGCAGGTCCGACGTGTCGGCGGCAAGTTCATCCAGCAGTTTCGGCGCGATGGTCAGGTTATCGCAACCCGCCAGCGCCTTGATCTGGACGGTGTTGCGGAACGAGGCGCCCATGACGATGGTCTTGATTCCGTTCGACTTGTAATAGTCATAGATGGCGCGAACCGATTTCACGCCCGGGTCTTCGTCCGGGCCATAGCTGTCACGCCCTTCGGCCTTCTTGTACCAGTCGGTGATGCGGCCCACGAAGGGCGAGATCAGGAAGGCACCGGCATCGGCGCAGGCCACGGCCTGGGCCATGGAAAACAGCAGCGTCAGATTGCAGTCGATCCCCTCGTCCTGAAGGATCTCGGCGGCGCGGATCCCTTCCCAGGTCGAGGCAAGCTTTATCAGGATCCTGTCCTTGCCGATTCCGCGCGCCGCGTAATCCGCGATGATGGACCGCGCCCGTGTCACCGATGCGTCCGTATCAAAGGACAGGCGCGCATCAACCTCGGTCGATACGCGCCCCGGCACCAGTTCGGTCAGCTTCGCGCCGATGGCGACCGTCAGCGTGTCGGCCACGGCCTTGGCATCCAGATCCTTTTCGCGGCCGATCCGGATCTCGTCAGAAACCAGCGCATCAGAGGCCGGGTCTTTCATTGCCGCCAGAACCAGCGACGGGTTGGTCGTGCAATCCACCGGCTTGTAGGCGCGCACCGCGGCAACCTCGCCGGTGTCCGCGACCACCGTGGTCATCTTGCGCAGTTGATCCAATACATTGGCCATCGTGTGTCGCCCTTTTTCCTGTTTGCCCACCCGCGCGTTGGCGCGGGAAATGATCGCTTTCCAGCACATCTTTTCCGCTGTCCACTTGCCGGGTCCGGTCGAATGTTCCGAACACCCCGACTGCCCGGACGCGAAGCAGCGTCACCTTAGGTTAAACGCAATCCTGAAGATCGAAAAGCACCCATTCGGCGATGCAAGCATCTGCGCCGCCGCCGGGCGCGTCCCTTGTCTGGCCCTCTTCAGGAGTTTTCATGGTTTGATCATGCCATTATACCCATCGCAGGCATTTTCAGGCTGCGACAGATCGGAGGAGCGGATTTGGCTGACTACTGGATTGGAACAAGCTGGAAGATGAACAAGACCCTGGCCGAAGCGGAACGCTTTGCGCAGGGTCTGGCCGCCGCCGACGCGGCGCGTTCCGGAACCATTCAGCGATTCGTGATTCCTCCGTTCACCCTTGTCCGCGAGGTGAAGCGCCTGCTTGGCGGGACATCCGTGAAAGTCGGCGCGCAGAACATGCACTGGGCGGAAAGCGGTGCCTGGACCGGCGAAGTCTCTGCCCCCATGCTTGCGGATTGCGGGCTCGACATGGTCGAACTGGGGCATTCCGAACGGCGCGAACATTTCGCCGAGACCGATGAGACGGTCGCCCTCAAGACCGAATCCGCGGTGCGTCACGGGCTGATCCCGCTGATCTGTATCGGCGAAACCCTGGCCGAACGAGAGGCGGGCAGGGCGCAGGAGGTGCTGGAACGGCAGGTCCGCACTGCCCTGGGCAAGCTTGACGACGCCCAGAAATCCGCCCGGATCCTGCTGGCATACGAACCGGTCTGGGCCATCGGTGAAAACGGTATCCCGGCAACCTCTGACTATGCCGATGCGCGTCAGGCCGAAATCATTGCCGTTGCGCAGGAGGTGCTGGGCCACCGCGTGCCCTGCCTCTACGGCGGATCGGTCAACCCCGGCAATTGCCGGGAACTCATCCAATGCCCGCATATCGACGGGCTGTTCATCGGGCGCTCTGCCTGGGATGTCGCGGGATACCTCGACATCCTCGATCGCTGCGCCGCCATCTGAAACGATCAGGGAGAATCCACATGAAAATCGCAGTTGCGGGTGACAGCGCCGGAGAGGGCCTTGCAAAAATCCTCGCCGATTACCTGTCCGACCGTTTCGAGGTGTCGGAAGTGTCGCGCACCGAAAACGGCGCCGACAAGTTCTATGCCGACATCTCTGACCGTGTCGCCGGTGCCGTCGCCGCCGGCACCTATGACCGCGCCATCCTGTGCTGCGGCACCGGCATCGGCGTCTGCATTGCCGCCAACAAGGTTCCCGGGATCCGCGCCGCGCTGGTCAGCGACGCCTATTCGGCGGGCAAGGCGGCGACATCGAACAACGCCCAGATCATCACGCTGGGCGCGCGCACCATTGCCGCGGAACTGGCCAAGACCATCGTCGACGCCTATCTCGAGAAATCCTTTGACCCCGACGGACCGTCGGCGGCCAATGTCGAGGCGATCAATGCGGTCGATGCAAGGCATCACGGCACCTGACCGGACCGGCTGGACAGCCTGAACCGCCCCGATCTGACGGCAGGCAGAATCCCGGGGCCGGGCGTCGATTGATCTGTGGGGCTGTCCGGGGATACGGCCTGCGGCTGGCAGGCGATGGTGACCCCGACAGGATTTGAACCTGTGACCTACCGCTTAGGAGGCGGTCGCTCTATCCAGCTGAGCTACGGGGCCGTTTGCCGGGTCGGTGATGTCTTGCCGCCCCGTCCCGGTCATCGCGAAATGACCGGCTGTCTTATCCTTCTGTGATGTCTATGAACACTTCGCCGCCTTCGACCTTCACCGCATAGGTGCGCAGCGCGTCGCACGCCGGAGAACGCGTTGCCGCCCCGGTGCGATAGTCGAACTGGCCGTTGTGCATCGGGCATTCGATCAGGTGATCCATCACCAGCCCGTCGGCCAGATGCACTTTTTCATGGGTGCAAAGGCCGTCGGTGCAGAAATACTCGTCATCCGGGCTGCGATAGATCGCAAAGGTCCGTTCGCCCTGATCGAACCGGATCAGATCCTCGGATTCGATGTCATCGGCGGCGCAGGCGCGGGTCCATGTGGCCATCTCGATTCCCTTGTTTGCAGTTGTTCGCCCCGCCAACGTGGCCGGTGCGGGCAAATCTTGTCGCGTTGCAACATGACCTAATAAATGAATCCGGACATCGCAACCGGCAACCGGCGGCGCTCTGGTCAACTGGCGTCCTTCGCTGGCCCGGTTCCGCCGCTCTTGCCGGTCAGCGAGCCCAGCGCGGGGGCCGATCGGGGGTGCGCCGGTGCGTCCCGGAACGCCGGCACGATCGGGACCGGCAGCGCGGTCATGGTCTGGCCGTCCGCCAGTTCGGTTCGATGGTCCTCGATTCCGCGGGCCCTGAAATGCGCGTCCGCCAGCGCCTCGTCCAGCGACGCAACCAGCGTACAGCAGCAGTCGACCCCATCGAACACGCGTTCCCAATGCGCCCCCGGCTGCCCGGCAATGATCGCCGCAACCGCGCGCAGCGTTGCCGCCGGATCGCGGCTATCGTCGCGCAGGCCGGCGTCCAGGCCGATCGCCTCGCAGAAATTCACCCAGAACCGCTGTTCGATCGGCGCGGCGGCCAGGATTTGCCCGTCGCTGGCCGGGTACAGCCGATAGCGCGCGGCGCCGCCGGTCAACAGATTGTCACCGTTGCCCGGTGCCACCCCGGTCGCGGCGCGCTGCCCCAGCGCCCACCACGCCAGCGGGAACATGTTGTCGGTCATCGAAATATCCAGATGCGTGCCCCGGCCGGACTGTCGGCGCAATTCCAGCGCCAGAAGGATGTTCATCATCGCCGGATAGGCCCCGCCCGCCAGATCCGCTATCAGCGCGGGCGGAACCACCGGCGCCTCCGGCGGACCTATGGACAGGGCCAGCAGCCCGGTCTGCGCGATATAGTTCAGGTCATGCCCGGCGACCTGTGCCTTGGGGCCGGTCTGGCCAAAGCCGGTGATCGAGCAATAGATCAGCCCGGGGTAGGTCTGCGACAGATCTTCGTATCCCAGTCCCAGCCGCGCCATCACCCCGGGGCGGAACTGTTCGATCACCACATCCGCGCGGTCCAGGAAAGGGACCAGCCGGGCGCGATCCTCGGGCGACTTCAGATCCACCGTCAGGCTGTCCTTGCCGCGGTTCAGCAAGGCAAACAGCGCACTTTCGCCGCCCTTCTCGGGCGGGTAGGCGCGCATTTCGTCGCCGGTGCCGGGGCGTTCGACCTTGATCACCTCGGCCCCGGCCTCCGCCAGCAGCAGCGACGCCATCGGCCCCGGCAGCAATGTCGTGAAATCCAGTACAACCAGCCCGTCCAGCGGTCTCATCCCGCAGCCCTCCGCAACATCTGCCGCAGATTGGCACAGCGAAAACCCGGCGGCCACCGCGAACCGTATGAAAGGAGGGGCTGGTTGGCCCACCGCCCCTCCCTTCAATGGTCCGAAGCGACACGGTTAGATGTGCCCCGGACGTTCGCAAACTGGGTGTTAGCGATAACATACAAAATACACGATCCTTGGACAAGGCCAGAGTTTGTGTCTAAGTGGCAGGCAGAGATGTCATGCACAAAGGGCCCGACAGGTGACCAGAAACCAATCGGCAAACGCGAACCGCCCCCTGACCCTGCGCGATGTGTCAGAGGCATCCGGCGTCAGCGAAATGACTGTCAGCCGGGTGTTGCGCAATCGCGGCGATGTCAGCGAGGCCACCCGCACACGCGTGCTGGAGGCGGCCAAGACGCTGGGCTATGTGCCCAACAAGATCGCCGGGGCGCTGGCCAGCCAGCGGGTCAATCTGGTCGCGGTGATCGTGCCGTCGCTGGGCAACCTGGTGTTTCCCGAGGTGCTGGCAGGCATCACCGAAGTGCTGGATGAAACCCCGCTGCAACCGGTCTTCGGCGTCACCAACTACGAACCGGACCGCGAGGAAAAAGTGCTGTACGAAATGCTGTCCTGGCGGCCGTCGGGTGTGATTATCGCCGGCCTGGAACATAACGAAGCCGCCCGCGCGATGCTGAAGAATGCCGGCATCCCGATTGTCGAGATCATGGACAGCGACGGCGATCCGGTCGACGCCATGGTCGGCATTTCGCACCGCCGCGCCGGGCGGCAGATGGCGCAGGCAATTGTCGAGGCCGGCTATCGCAGGATCGGTTTCCTGGGCACCAAGATGCCGCTCGACCACCGCGCAAGAAAACGGTTCGAAGGCTTTACAGAGGCGATGGCCAAGGAAGGGCTGGAAATCGTCGATCAGGAATTCTACGATGGCGGCTCTGCCCTGGTGAAGGGGCGCGAGATGACACAGGCCATTCTCAGCCGCACGCCGGATCTCGATTTCCTTTATTATTCCAATGACATGATCGGGGCGGGCGGGTTGCTGTACTGTCTAGACCAGGGCATAGATGTGCCCGGCCAGATCGGCCTTGCCGGGTTCAACGGCCTGCGCCTGCTGGACGGCCTGCCGCGAAAACTGGCCACGATGGATGCCTGCCGCGCCGAGATTGGCCGCGAAGCCGCGCGCATCATCGCCGAACATGCCGGCGACGAGGCCGGTGGCGGCGAACGCATCGTTCTCAAGCCGAAGCTGCAACTGGGCGACACGCTGAAACGCCGCACCGCGCGGTAGACAAGGCTGCCGTGAAAGTTTAACCCCGAATGCATCGCATGATCGCAGATCGTGCCCCGGCTGAGGTCCTTGCATGACAACTGTTTCGATCGTGATTCCGATGCGAAACGAGGCCGAAAACGTGGCCCTTCTGGTTGCCGATATCGTCACCGCCTGCGCCGGGCTTGAAGACTTCGAAGTCATCATTGTCGATGACGGGTCGACCGATGACACCTGCGCGCGGGTCAGTGCGCTGCAACCCGGGACGCCGCAATTGCGGCTGGTCCGTCACGACCGGTCCGGCGGGCAAAGTGCTGCCGTGCACAGCGGCGTGCTGGCGGCGCGCGCGCCGGTGATCTGCACGCTGGATGGCGACGGCCAGAACCCGCCGTCCGAACTGCCGAAACTGTTCACGCCGCTGATCGCCGACCGGACGGCGCGGCTGGGCCTTGTCGCCGGCCAGCGTGTCGGGCGGCAGGACACGATGTCAAAGCGTCTTGCATCGCGGTTTGCCAACGCCCTGCGCGGCTGGCTGCTGAAGGATGGCACCCGCGACACCGGCTGCGGGCTGAAAGGCTTTCGCCGTGACGCCTTTCTCGACCTGCCCTATTTCGATCACATGCACCGCTATCTGCCGGCGCTGTTCAGGCGTGACGGATGGCAGGTTGCGCTGGTCGACGTGTCCCACAAGGAACGCCACGCCGGGCGGTCCAACTATTCAAACCTGCAGCGCGCCCTTGTCGGCATCTACGACCTGATCGGAGTCGCCTGGCTGATCCGCCGCCGCAAGAAAGCCACGCCCATCGCAGATGATCCGGCATGACCGAGACGGTCTTTTCTTGGCTGAACGTTCAGGGCTGGGTCGAATTCTGGTGGGTCGTCTTCGGTCTGTTCGGCCAGTTGCTGTTCATGGGCCGTTTCCTGGTGCAATGGATCGCGTCCGAACGTCAGGGCCGGTCGGTGGTGCCGGTGATCTTCTGGTATTTCTCGATCGGCGGCGGCATCATCCTGTTCGCCTATGCCTGTTATCGCGCCGATCCGGTTTTCATCCTGGGCCAGTCGATGGGCCTGTTCATCTATGCGCGAAACCTCTGGCTGATCCGGGCGGAAAAACATCGTGGCTGAACGGCGCGCCTGGCTGTTGCCCGCTGTGCTTGGTGTTGTTGCGATCACCGCGTTGCGGGTGATCCTGCTGGTGTTCGACAAGACCGACCTGTTCGTGGACGAGGCGCAATACTGGCTTTGGGGGCAGGAGCTTGCCTTTGGCTACTATTCCAAGCCGCCGATGATCGGCTGGGTGATCCGTGCCTTCACCGAGCTCGGGTCGGATGCGCCGTTCTGGATTCGCCTGCCGGGCCCGCTGTTTCACGGGGCGACCGCGCTGATCCTCGGCCATATCGCCGCCCGCCTGTTCGACGGGCGCACCGCCGTGACCGTGGCACTGGCCTTTGTCACCCTGCCGATGGTCGCTGTCGGCAGCCTGCTGATATCCACCGACACCATCATGTTCCCGTTCCTTGCGGCGGCGCTGGCGGGGTATCTGCGAGTGCTGGACAGGCGTCAAATCCCCGGCGCCCTGTTTACCGGCATCGCGCTTGGCCTGGCGTTCCTGTCGAAATACGCCGCCATCTATTATGTGATCTGCGCCATCCTTGCCGCGTTTGTCCTGCCGGGCGCGCGCCCCGGCAGGCGCGCCGCCGCGCTGATCGTCGCCGCGTTCCTGATCACCATCTCGCCCAATATCGCCTGGAATCTCGCCAACGGGCTGACCACTGTTCAGCACACGCTGGACAATGCCGACTGGGTCCGTGACCCCGGCACGCGGGCCGGGCTGAACCTGGCCGGGCTTGCGGAATTCCTTGCCGCGCAATTCGTCGTCGCCGGCCCGATCCTGTTCGCCGCGCTGCTGCTGGCCGCGCTGCGCCGGCGCACGCCGCTGCTGATCCTGTTTGCGCTGCCGATCCTGGCGATTGTCTGTGTCCAGGCGCTGCTGGCGCAGGCCTATGCCAACTGGGCCGCCGCGGCATATCTGGCCGGCACCGTCGCTGCCGTGGCCTTTCTGATGAACCGGCACAGGGGCTGGCTGATTGCCAGTTTCGCGATCAACGGCGCGCTTTGCGTGCTGTTCCCGGTGGCGGCCACCGCGCCCGGGCTTCTGACTCGCGACGGCCAGCCGTTGCTGAACCGCTATCTTGGGCGCACGCAAATGTCGCTGCTGATCCTGCAGGCGGCGGTGGACGAGAACCTGCAGACCATCGTCGCCACCGACCGCGATATCCTGGCGGACCTGTTCTATACCGGCCGCGATTCCAGCGTCACGGTGCGCGCATTGCCGCCAAGGGCGCGTGCGCCGCATCACTATGCGCAGCGCTTTCCCTATCAGCCGACCACGGCGCCGATACTTATCGTGGTGCGCGCGGGCGACGAAGTTCCCTGTGACGACGCCCGCAGGCTGGCAGAGATTGCGCCCGACACCGGCGCATACCGCAACCATCCGCAAACGCTGTACCGCGCGGCAGGCACCTGCCTGAGCCGGTAGTCCGGTTCATCTTGTCCGAGGGTCCGTCGGCCAAGGCTTCCCGGACTGGCGGGTTGCCATGATCCGGGGATGACGCGGATGCAGAGCTGCGATATCAGGGGGCCGGGTGATACCAAATGTTTCGCGCGCGAAACATTTCCATATAATTAACAACGCGTTAACCTTCTGGCGCCATCCGGCATGCCGGCTTTGCCAGAAGGATTGTTCCAGAGGAAACCCGACCGGGGTTACGTCGGTCAACCAGCGAGGCAACCGCATGGCAGAACAGATCATCGTCGTCGGCGCCGGCATCATCGGGGCGACCATCGCGTTTCGGCTGGCGGAACGCGGCGCAGCCGTCACCGTGATCGACCGCGCCCTGCCCGCCGCCGGGGCCAGTGGTACATCGTTTGGCTGGATCAACGCCAACTTCGCCGAAACGGCAGAGTATTACCGCCTGCGCCGCAGCAGCATCGACGCGTTCCGGGCGCTTGCGGGCCAGCTTGATCTGGCAGACCACCTGCGCTGGGAGGGCTGCCTGTGGTGGGAGGACGAAGGCGACGATCTGGTGCGCCACGCCGGGGAACTGGCCGGGTTTGGCTATGAGGCCAGCGTGATCGGGGCCGCGCAGTTCGCGCAACTGGAACCGCATGTCGCCAATCCTCCGGTGGCCAGCATCCGGTCCACCATCGAAGGCGCCGCCGACGCCGCCGCCATCACCCGCCGCCTGCTGGCAGAGGCCGCGCGGCACGGCGCCAGCATCGTCACCGGCTGCGAGATGCAGGGCCTGACGATGCCGGGCGGCCGTGTCACCGGGGTCGCCACCAGCCTTGGCGCGATGCGGGCCGACCGGGTGGTCATCGCCGCCGGAGCCGCGACCGGGGCGCTGCTGGACCGCGATGGCATCGCGCTGCCGATGGCGAACAAGCCGGGCATCAT
>JAJDOB010000001.1 GCA_022340385.1 Rhodobacter sp. | reverse complement strand
AATCGCCACCCGCTATCGTTTTGCCCAAGGTGGCAACCACGCGCATGATCTGGTCATGCAGTTCAATCACCGCACATATAGCCTGACAGCAGACGCCAAGGCGCAGGCCCCCGGTGTCTCGGGCAGCGATTTCGCCTTTACACAGGCCGCTTTGGCCTATGTCTACCAGCGCCGCCCGGAACACGGGTTGGGGCCCTACTCCTTGAATGTCACGGCGGGTCAGACGTGGTATGGCGGCGATCCCTACCTGAAATTTCTTCGTATCGGCGGCAATCAGAAAGTCTTGCTGGGCAAGAACGCAGCCGTGTCGTTCAGCGCCTCCGGCGAGCGCCAGATCGGCGATGCCGCGCCCGATGCCGACATTCTTCGCGCCGATATGCGGTTTTCCCGTCGGGTCGGCAAGATCGGAACGCTGGGTCTGTCGGTGGGCCACAGCGACAGTGCCTCGGTGACCGACGTCTCGGACTACAGCGAATGGCGCAGCGGCGTGGATTTCAATCTGGCAAAGCCGATCCTTGGGGCCAGGGTCAGCTTTGGGCTGGATTGGCGGCAGCGCGACTATCCACGCTCGGCGCTTGACCCCTCCGGCAGGGCGGACCGGGAGATATCGGCATCGCTCGATATGGTGTTCACCGGGATCGAGCGATTCGGCTTCAATCCGACACTGAGCATCAATGCGTCGCGCGCTGAATCGAATGTCGATCGTTATGACAGCGAAAAGCTGGGCGTCACTTTCGGCATCCGCTCGGCCTTCTGAAAATCCGCCCGTCGCTGCCGTAAGGCTCTGGTCGTCGCGCGCGTCTGTGCTAGGTTGTGGGCCAACATGGCATGGGGGATCCAAATGGCGCTGACTTATCTGCACACGATGGTTCGGGTGAAAGACCTTGACGCCTCGATCGCGTTTTACAAGCTTCTGGGTCTCGAAGAGACCCGCCGCCGCGACAGCGAGGGCGGCCGGTTCACGCTGGTGTTCATGTCGCCGCCGGGGCAGGAAAACGCGGCGGTCGAACTGACCTATAACTGGGATGGCGACGACGGCTTGCCCAGCGACAGCCGCCATTTTGGCCATCTCGCCTATCGCGTCGACAATATTCATGAGTTGTGTCAACATCTTATGGACAATGGCGTGACAATCAACCGCCCGCCGCGCGACGGTCACATGGCCTTTGTGCGCTCGCCCGACAACATTTCGGTCGAACTGTTGCAGGCGGGTGATGCGCTGGAGCCTGCGGAACCTTGGAAAAGCATGGAAAACACCGGCCACTGGTAGGCGCGGGCCTGGCGCTGGCGCTGCTGGCGGCACCCGCAGACGCGGGATGCCGGCTGGCGCTGGCGCTGGCGCTCGATATCTCGTCTTCGGTCGATTCCGAAGAGGACCGCCTGCAGCGCCTCGGCCTGGCCAATGCGCTGACCTCGCCAGAGGTGCTGGCGGCGGTGCTGTCGGTGCCCGGCGATCCCGTGGCGCTGGCGGTGTTCGAATGGTCCGGGCGCTATCAGCAGGACGTGACGCTGACCTGGCGGTTGCTGCGCACCGAGGCCGATATCGTCGAAGCCGCCGCCACCATCCGCCGGTCGCAGCGCCGGTATGCCGAGTTTCCGACCGCCATCGGCTATGCGCTCGGCTATGCCGCGGGCGTGTTTGCCCAGGCCCCGGCCTGCCTGTTCCAGACGCTGGACGTGTCGGGCGACGGGGTAAACAACGACGGCTTCGCGCCACGCCTGGCCTATGCGAATTTTCCACTGGCCGAGGTGACGGTGAACGGGCTGACCATCGGCGGCGTTGACGATGATCTGGCGGGATATTACCGCCGCGAACTGATCAAGGGACCGGGGGCCTTCGTCGAGGAGGCCGCCGATTTTAGCGACTTCGAGCGGGCGATGCGGCGCAAGCTGGTGCGCGAACTTGAAACCCGCGCAATCGGTCTGGGCCCCCTGCCCGTGCCCTTGCGTCGGGGGGGATAGGCGATGCGGGTTCTGGTCGCGTTGCTTGCGGTGATCTGGACGGGAACCGCGCAAGGCGCTTGCCGGCAGGCGCTGGCGCTTGGGCTGGACGTGTCGGGTTCTGTCGACATGCGCGAATACCGGCTGCAACTTGACGGGCTGGCAGGCGCCTTGCTGCGCGCGGATGTGCAGGATGCGTTCCTGGCGCTTCCGGATGCGCCGGTTCATCTGCTGGTCTATGAATGGTCGGGGCTGGGCAGCCAGCGCGTCCTGCTGGCGTGGACACCCGTGACCAGCCGCGACGATCTGGCAAGGATCGCCGGGACGCTGGCCACAACGCCGCGCGTCGCCGCAGAACCGCCGACGGCGATCGGTCAGGCGATGCTGGCGGGGGCACGCCGGCTGGCGGAACGACCCGATTGCTGGCGTCGCACGCTGGATCTGACCGGCGACGGCAAATCCAACACCGGGCCGCGCCCGCGCGATCTGAAGCACCATCCGCTTTTGAGCGGTATCACCATCAACGCACTGGTCATCGGATCGGCCCCTCTGGCTATCGGCGACCGTCGACCGGCGGAAACCGCCGACCTTTGGGCGTATTTCAGGATCGAGGTCATCCGCGGCCCGCAGGCCTTTGTCGAGGTCGCGCAGGGATTCGAGGATTTCGAAAACGCGATGGCGCGCAAATTGCTGAAGGAACTGTCTTCGCTGGCGGTCAGCGAGGCACCGCGCATGCCACTGCATGTCCGGATCGCGCAGGACTGACGCCGCACAACCGGCTGTGCTTGGTGTTGGGATCTGGCGGCGGGTTCGCGGGGCTGCGCCCCCGCGCCTTGCGCGCGACATGCCGGGGCAGAAGCGCCCGCAGCGCGCTCGGTTAGGCACTTAATCAGTAGATGTATCTGATCTGGTCGCTCCAGTACCGTTCGACGCGGCGCAGCGAGGAGTTGATTTCCTCGATCCCGTTCCGGTCCAGCACTGCGCGTGATTCCAGCCCCTCGGCGTGGCGCTGAAACAGGTCTTCCATGATCTTCTGCACCTCGCGGCCGCTTTCGGTCAGCCGCACCCGCACCGACCGGCGGTCGATCTCGCAGCGCTGATGATGCATGTATCCGGAATCGACCAGCTTTTTCAGGTTATAGCTGACGTTGGAGCCCTGATAATAGCCGCGCGATTTCAGCTCTCCGGCGGTGACTTCGTTCTCGCCGACGTTGAACAGCAGCAGCGCCTGAACCGAATTGATTTCCAGAATGCCCAGACGCTCGAACTCGTCCTTGACCACATCCAGCAGCAGCCGGTGCAGCCGTTCCACAAGCGACAGCGCCTCCAGATACTGGGACATGAAGCCTTTCTGTGATGCATCACCGATTTGAGAAAGTAAGCTCATCTGTTCACACTCCGCCATTCGCTGCCTTGGGCAAAGACATACGGGCGCAATCCCAAACATTCGGTTAAGCCGGAAGAATTCGTTGCAACCGGTTGACAGGGCGCGTTTTCAGCGGACCCCGGCGTGCCGCGAAACCGCTGAAATCAGCGCATCGTAGCGATCCGGCGGGGCCATTTGGCCGGTGACCCACTGATACAGGTCCTGGTCGTTTTCCCACAACAGCGCGTCATAGTCGGCCAGCTGTGCCTCGCTCATCCCGGCCAGCCGGTCGCGCGCGAAGGCACCCAGAATAAGGTCCATTTCCTTGATGCCGCGCCGCGCCGAACGCATCTGCAACCGTTTCAGACGCGCCTCTGCGGTTTCGGACTCCGTCATCAGGCCTGGTCTTTCAGCGCCCGGCGCAGCCTTTTTTCAAGGCCGCCCAACTTGTCGGCAGCCTGCGTGATACTGCCCTTGATCTCGCGTATCTCGGTCAGCAGCCCGGTGATGTCGCGCGAAAGCGCGCCGTCGGCTTCGGGGTCCGCCACGCCATCGCCCTCGCCGTTCAGAAGCCACATCAGCGAAACGTTCATCACGCCCGCCAGCATCTGCAACTTGTTGGCACGCGGTTCGGCAAGGTCGTCTTCCCAGGACTGGATGGTGCGCAGCTTGACGCCCAGTTTCTTGGCCAGATCCTCTTGACTGAGGCCCAATGTCTCACGCCCCGCCGCGATACGGTCGCCGAACGTGGCGGCGTGATTGGAATACCACCCGCTTCTGGTTTCATTCGCAGGGTCGCTCAGGACATCGCTATCGCTCATGATCACCTCGTTTTTTCAGGCCGGGGTCTGACAGATCCGGCTTGTGGGGTTGGGGACTGCATCCTAGAAGGTATCGTTGATCCCTACCATCCGGAGACGACCATGTCCTTCCTTTCCGCGACACTAGACCGCGTCAAACCTTCGCCCACCATCGCAATCTCGACCAAGGCCGGAGAGTTGAAGGCGGCCGGGCAGGATGTGATCAGCCTTGGCGCCGGAGAGCCCGATTTCGACACGCCCCAGCATATCAAGGACGCAGCCGTGGCGGCCATTGCCGCCGGCAAGACGAAATACACCGCCCCCGACGGGATACCGGAGCTGAAACAGGCCGTCTGCGCCAAGATGAAGCGCGATCACGGGCTGGATTACACCCCGGCGCAGGTCAGCGTCGGCACCGGCGGCAAGCAGATACTGTACAACGCGCTGATGGCGACGATGAATCCCGGCGACGAGGTGGTGATCCCTGCGCCCTACTGGGTCAGCTATCCGGACATGGTGCTGCTGGCGGGCGGCACGCCGGTGATTGCCGAAGCCTCCATTCAGACCGGCTACAAGCTGACCCCGGATCAGCTGGAGGCGGCGATCACGCCAAAGACCAAGTGGCTGATCTTCAACTCGCCCAGCAACCCCACCGGGGCCGGGTATACCCGGGAAGAACTGAAAGGGCTGACCGATGTGCTGCTGCGGCACCCGCATGTCTGGGTGATGACCGACGACATGTATGAACATCTGGTATTCGACGACTTCAAGTTCAGCACCCCGGCAGAGATCGAGCCAAAGCTGTATGACCGCACGCTGACCTGCAACGGCGTATCCAAGGCCTATGCGATGACCGGCTGGCGCATCGGTTATGCGGCGGGCCCGCAACCGCTGATCGCGGCGATGCGCAAGATCCAGTCGCAAAGCACCTCGAACCCCTGCACCATCAGCCAGTGGGCGGCGGTCGAGGCGCTGAACGGGCCGCATGATTTCATCGCCGAGAACAACGCCGCCTTCGTGCGCCGCCGCGATCTGGTGGTGGGCATGCTGAACGAGACGCCCGGCATCCGCTGCCCCAAACCCGAGGGCGCGTTCTATGTCTATCCCTCGATTGCGGATTGCATCGGCAAGACCTCTGCCGGGGGTGCACGGATCGTCGACGACGAGGCGTTCGCCACCGCGCTGCTGGAAGAAACCGGCGTGGCGGTGGTGTTCGGCGCGGCCTTCGGGCTTAGCCCGAACTTCCGCATCAGCTATGCCACCTCGGACGCGGAACTGCGCGATGCCTGCACACGGATAAGGGGGTTCTGCGCCGGTCTGCACTGACGGCGCGCCCGAAACATTCCAAACCGCACCGAACCGGCGGCACCGGCCCGTCCGTCGGACCGGGCAGCCGATCCATCACCCAAACGCCCGTTGGCCTGAAACGTCCGGTTCGAACCACAAGGGTCTTTGACACCGACCGGGTGGACCCATAGGTTGAAAACGAGGCGTGAACAGAGGAAGCCCAGTTGACCGAGCTGCCGGAATATTATTTTCGCGTTCGCGAGAACGGGGCGTTCGTGTTTCGGGTCGATACCGAGAACCGGCAGCGCCGGATCGAGATGGACCAGATCGCGGTGGTCAATATCAAAAGCGGTCAGATCAAGCCGCATGGCGACCGTATCCTGAGCGAGGCGGAAAAGGCTGTCATCACCGACTGGATGGAAAAGCGCACGGCACTTCTGGCCCGGCGCAACATCGACGATATCCACCGCGCCGTCGATTACCTGAACCAGACCACGCATTGGGTGAACAGCTCTGCCGAAGAGGACGAACTGGACAGTGTCACCGACGCGCTGTTGCTGGCGATGCACGATCTGCGCTCGGTTCTGGTGCGCAAAAAGGCGGACCGGCTGATGCGGGCGACCAAGGACAAGCTGGCCGGCGAATAAAGGCCGGATGCAAAACGGTTTTTCGCGAAAAAACGCTCAGACCGGCACCTCCGCCACGCCCCGGCTCCAGAACCGCTGCATCAGCAGGGCTGCCGCGCAGGCCAGGCCAAGGACCAGCCCCAGCCAGATGCCGACCCCGCCCCAGCCCAGCCAGATCCCCATCGCATAACTGGCCGGAACCCCGATGACACAATAGCTGAGCGCGGCGTAGATCATCGGCACACGCGTGTCCTGCAAGCCGCGCAGCAGCCCCAGCGCGACCACCTGGGCGCCGTCGACCAGCTGGAACAGGGCCGCCATCGCCAGCAGCGTCACGCCGATCGCCAGAATGGCCGGGCGCTGCGGATCGGCGGGATCAAGGAACAGCCCGACCAGAAACTCCGGCACGCTGAGATACAGCGCGACCGTTACCGTCGCGAACAGCAACGACATCGCAATCGCCAGTTTCGCCCCGTCGCGCAAGCCGGCCCCGTCACGCAGCCCCATCGCGTGACCGACCCGCACCGTGGCCGCCTGACTGAGCCCCAGGTGCACCATGAAGGTGATCGAGGCCAGCTGGATCGCGATGCCATGCGCGGCAAGCGCCTGCGCGCCAAGCCAGCCCATCATCACCGCAGAGGCGGAAAACAGCCCGCTTTCGGCCAGGTTGGTCAGCCCGATCGGCCAGCCAAGCCGGAACACCCGCGCAAAGGCGTCCGGGTCGGGGCGCCACAGGCGCTTGAACATCGCGTGTTCGGGCGTCACCCTGGCGGTATAGACGACCAGCACGACAAGCGTCGCGACCTGCATCGCGACAGAGGCGATGGCCGCCCCGCGCAGCCCCATTTCGGGCGCGCCGAAATTGCCGAAGATCAGCGCATAGTTCAGCACGCCGTTCAGCACGGCCGCCCCGACCGTCACCCACAGAACGACCTGGGTGCGTTCCAGCGCCGCAAGAAAGTTCTTCAGCACCATCACCAGCAGCGACGGCACCATGCCGATCGACAGGATCGCGAGATATTGCGCGGCAAGCGCGGCGATCTCTGGCTGTTGCCCGATGGCCAGAAGGATCGGTTCCGACCAGATCAGCGGCGGCATCACCGCCAGCCCGTAGAACGCCGACATCCACATGCCCATGCGGGTGACGCGGCGCACCTGCGTCTCGTCGCCGACGGCCATGGCGCTGGCAACCAGTGGCAGCACCGCAAAGGCAAAGCCCGACCCGACGATGAACAGCACGAAAGCCGCCGAGAATCCCAGCGTGACGGCAGCCAGCGCCTGCACCGAATACCAGCCCAGCATCAGGTTGTCGGTGATCCCGATCGCCATCTGCGCCAGATGGCTGCCAATCAGCGGCACGCCAAGGCCCAGCAGCGCGCGCGAGTGCTGGCGATATGTCAGGGGGGTGGTCATGCGGGCGGCTTAGGGCAGATGGGAAGCTGCCGCAAGCTGTGCGGCAAGTGCGTCTGTTACAAACAACGCGCGTTGTCTGCAATGCGGGACAAGAACGAAGCTGACTTTCAGCCCGCTGCCATTTCGCGTCGCACTTCGCCGACCTGGCGGGTGATTTCTCCGATATGGCGTCCGTCCGTCCCGCAGCATCCGCCCCAGACGTTAATGTGGGGGAAACGGCGTGCAAGGCTTGCCATCTGGCCACCGAGCTCTTCTGGATCGCCGTCTTCAAGATGACCGAGCTTGCAGAGATCAAGCGTTTCCATCGCCACTGCGTTGGGCATGAAGCCTCCCAAACGCTTCGACCATTCTCCGCTGGTAAGGCCGGGCTCGAACTCGGTCGGATGCGTGCAGTTGATCATGTAGTAGGCAGGGGCATGATCCGTCGCGGCATCGACCTCGGCAATCGCCTCCTTCAATGTCTTCCCGCCATTCAACTTTCCGCCTTTCGCGACAAAGAAAGAGATAACAACGGGCATGTCGGCTGACTTTGCCGCCCGTGCCAGACCGATCGCCTCGTCCACGCTCGAAAATGTCGCGGCCGTGACAAGGTCGGCGCCGGCTTTCTTGAAGGTAAGAATTTGCTCGGAGTGATAATCTTCCGCCTCCGCGGCATCGGGCGTTCGTCCGACGTCATAGGCGTCTCCTCGTGGGCCAATCACACCCCCGACAACCATTGGCGTCTCTGGGCTTGCGTATTCCCTGGCGAAGTCCTTGTAGAACTCGATGCCGCGGATATTGATCTCTTCGAGCGCCTCTGTGGTGAATCCGATCAGTTCGCCCCAGTCGCGGCTGGCCCGATAATGCAAGCCTTCGTTGATTA
>JAJDOB010000301.1 GCA_022340385.1 Rhodobacter sp. | reverse complement strand
AAAGGCTTTTCGGCGGCGCGGCGCATCGGATTGCCGTGACCAAAGCGCACGCCGTGACGTTCATCCACGAAATCCAGATGCGCGTCGATCTGGATGACATGAATGTCTCCGCGCCCCTCGAACGCGTCGATGCAGGGGATGTTGATCGAATGGTCGCCGCCGATCACAACCGGCAAAGCACCAGCATTCAGAATGGCTTGCACGCCGGTCTTGATGTTGGCATGGCTCTGGATCGTATCAGTGTGCACGATATCGGCGTCGCCAATATCGACGATTCGCACATCCTCGCCCAGATAGGTCGCGTCATCCTCGTGATCGTAGGCCCCGGCATGGCCGAACGCGAACAGGGTCGAGGCTTCGCGCACGCCGCGCGGGCCAAACCGCGCGCCGGGCCGCCACTGGGTTCCGAAATCGAAGGGCGCGCCCAGAATCGCGACATCGGCGTCGATCTTGCGCCAGTCCTCGACATAGGGCTTCCTGGCGAAGGTGCAGATGCCGGTGAAGGGCAGGTTCAGCCTGCCGGTGTCGTAGCCATGTGAAGTCATGTTGCGGCTCCTGTAATCGGGTTCAGCATCCGGCAAGCCGCCGCACCGCACAAGCCCCCGCTGACCGCTTCGGCGCAACGCGCCGTATTGCGGACAATCGCCGGTTTCGGCCATACAGGGCCGACACGCCCGGAACAGAAAAAGTCTTCACGATGATCATACAGACCCAAACGCCCTTCTGGCGGCGCACCCCGCCTGCGGTATTTCCGCCCATAATGGGGCTTTTCGGGCTGGGGCTGGCGTGGCGCCGCGCCGCTGACGGGCTGGGCGCCAGTGCGGCGATCGGCGAGTTTCTGCTGGGCGCGGTCACGGTGATCTTTGCCGGATTGCTGGCGGCGCATCTGGCGAAATTCTGCGCCCGTCCGGCCACGCTGGTCGAGGATCTTCGCACTCTGCCGGGGCGCACCGGGTTGGCGGCGGCGTCCTTGTCGGTGCTGCTGCTGGCGGCGGTGATCGTGCCCTATTCGGCTTTTCTGGCGACGGCGCTGCTGTTCGCGGGGTTGATCTGGCACGCCATCCTGGCCGCCTTGATGGTGCGGGTGTTCCTGGCCGGCCCGCGCGAGCAGCGCAAGACCACGCCGGCCTGGCACCTGTCTTTCGTCGGCTTCATCGTCGCGCCCCTGTCCGCCGGTCCGCTGGGTTACACCGGGTTGGCGCAGGGCCTGCTGGTGGCCACGATGGTGATTGCCGTGGCGATCTACTGGATCAGCGCGCTGCAATTGCGCGCTTCCGGCACGCCGCCGCCGCTGCGCCCGCTGCTGGCGATCCATCTGGCCCCGTTCAGCCTGTTCGGCACCACATGCGTCCTGCAGGGGATGATGGCACCTGCCATCCTGTTCGCCGCGCTGGCCACGGCGGTGCTGGTGGTGTTGCTGACCCGCGCGCGTTATCTGACCGTTGCCGGGTTCAGCCCGCTTTGGGGCGCCTTCACCTTTCCGGCGGCGGCCTATGCCGGGCTGATGCTGGCGCTGGCCGGGCAGGGCGCGCCGTTCCGTTTGGCCGGAGCAATCGCGCTGATCGCGGCCACGATCATCGTGCCTTTGATCGCCGCCCGGGTGCTGCGCATGTGGGCGCGCGGCATCCTGGCCACCCGGACCAATGCCGCCGTGGCGTAATCGCCCTTTCCTTTCGCCGCTGCCCATGAGATAGGGGCGCGTCAAACGAACCCTCCAAAGGAGCACCCCATGGAGATTCGCGAGGCACTTACCTTCGACGATGTCCTTCTGGTTCCGGCCGCATCCAGCGTGCTGCCCTCGACCGCCGATACCCGCACCTTCGTGACCCGGGCAATCGGGCTGAACATCCCCTTGCTGAGTTCCGCGATGGACACGGTGACAGAGGCGCGCATGGCCATCGCCATGGCCCAGGCCGGTGGCATGGGCGTGATCCACCGCAATCTGAATGTCGAGGATCAGGCGCAGGAGGTGCGGCGCGTCAAACGCTTCGAATCCGGCATCGTCTACAACCCGATCACCCTGACCCCGGACCAGACGCTGGCCGACGCCAAGATATTGCAGGAACGCTACCGCGTGACCGGGTTCCCGGTGGTCGACGAAAAGGGCCGCGTGGTCGGCATTGTCACCAACCGTGACATGCGTTTTGCCAATGACGACGCGACCCCGGTGCGGGTGATGATGACCTCGCAGAACCTGGCGCTGCTGACAGAGCCCGCCGATCTGGACGAGGCGCGCAGCATGATGTGCGCGCGCCGCATCGAAAAGCTGCTGGTGACGGACGGGCAGGGCAAGCTGACCGGGTTGCTGACCCTGAAAGACAGCGAAATGGCGGTGCTGAATCCGCAGGCCTGCAAGGACAAGCTGGGCCGGCTGCGCGTGGCAGCGGCGACCACGGTGGGCGATGCCGGGTTCGAGCGCAGCCAGGCGCTGGTCGACGCCGGCGTCGACATGATCGTCATCGACACGGCGCATGGCCATTCCGAGGGCGTGGCCATAGCGGTCGAGCGCGCCAAGCGCCTGTCGAACGAGGTTCAGGTCGTGGCCGGAAACGTCGCCACCGGCGAGGCGACGCGGGCGCTGATCGGTGCCGGTGCGGATGCGGTCAAGGTCGGCATCGGTCCGGGCAGCATTTGCACCACGCGCATGGTCGCGGGCGTCGGCGTGCCGCAAATGACGGCGATCAGCGATTGCGCCAAGGCGGCCGGCGATACCCCGGTCATCGCCGATGGCGGCATCAAGTTCTCGGGCGATTTCGCCAAGGCGATCGCGGCGGGCGCGTCCTGTGCGATGGTCGGCAGCATGATCGCGGGCACAGATGAAAGCCCCGGAGAAGTCATTCTTTATCAAGGGCGTAGCTTCAAAAGCTACCGTGGCATGGGCAGCCTTGGCGCGATGGCGCGCGGATCTGCCGACCGGTATTTCCAGAAAGACGCGGCCAGTGACAAACTGGTTCCCGAGGGGATCGAGGGGCAGGTGCCCTACAAGGGTTCTGCGGGGGCGGTGATTCACCAGCTTGTCGGGGGGTTGCGCGCCGCGATGGGCTATACCGGCAACGCCACCGTGGCCGAGATGCGCACGCAATGCCAATTTGTGAAGATCACCGGCGCGGGGCTGAAGGAAAGCCATGTGCACGACGTGCAGATCACCCGCGAATCCCCGAATTACCGCGCGCTCTAGGTGACCCCTGCCGCGCGCATCGCCGCCGCCATCGGCATTCTGGATGCCGTGCTGGCGGGTGAGCCCGCCGAAAAGCTGCTGACGACCTGGGCGCGCCGCAACCGCTATGCCGGTTCGGGCGACCGCGCGGCGATCCGCGACCATGTCTATGATGCGATCCGGTGCCAGCGGTCATTTGCATGGCTGGGCGGCGGCGCGACCGGGCGCGGGCTGATGCTGGGGGCGTTGCGCGCCGCCGGCACCGACCCGGCAGAGATATTCACCGGGCAGGGCTATGGCCCCGATCCGCTGGCCCCCGACGAGGTGCCGGCCAGCGAACTGGCAGGGGCGCCGCTGGCGGTGCAACTGGATTTGCCCGACTGGCTGCTGGCGGACCTGACCCGCAGCCTTGGCGACGATCTGGTTCCGGTGGCACAGGCCCTGCGCCATCGGGCGCCGGTGTTTCTGCGCGTCAACCTGGCCAGGGCGAGCGTGGAGCAGGCCGTAGCAGCACTGGCCGGCGACGGGATCGGGACCGCGCCGCACGATCTGTCCGCGACCGCGCTGCAGGTGGTGTCGAATCCGCGACGTGTTCAGACCTCACAGGCATTTCGCGACGGCTTGGTCGAGCTTCAGGACGTGGCCTCGCAAGCGGTGGTGGACGCATTGCCGCGCGCGGCCCGGGTGCTGGATTATTGCGCGGGCGGGGGCGGCAAAAGCCTGGCACTAGCCGCGCGCGGGGCCGACGTGGTGGCGCATGACAGCGACGCCGGGCGGATGGGCGATATCGCGGTGCGCGCGGCGCGGGCCGGCGTATCAATTTCGATCTCTACCGATCTGACTGAAAACGAAAAATTCGATCTGGTCCTGTGTGACGTTCCCTGTTCTGGCAGCGGCGCATGGCGGCGCGCGCCACAGGCGAAATGGCAGTTGACCGAGGCCGGGCTTGCGGCATTGCGGGCGATGCAGGCGTCGATTCTGGACACCGCCCAGCATCATGTCGGCCCGGGCGGGACACTGGCCTATGCGACCTGTTCCCTGATGGCCTGCGAAAACCAGGACCGGATCAGCCGCTTTCTGGCCGGGTCGGCGCAGTGGTCGAAGCTGTTCGAACGGCAGTTTACCCCCCTGGACGGCGGCGACGGCTTTTATGTCTGCTGCCTGAAGCGCGGCGAAGACTGACCGCAATCTGCCTCAGGTTGGCAAATGCTTAACCAGCGATTAACGATTGACGTGGCACAACAGCGATCAACCAATGAGGGAGAACCGGGTGAGCGACATGTCCGAAATGCCGCCCCGCCTGACCAGGCTTGCACTGGCAACATCTTCGCGCGCGGCCCATGTGCTTGCGCCGGTGATCGCGTGTTTCGCGCTGGCGCTGGTGTTGCCCCCGGGGCTGCTGGGGCTGGCGTTCCTGGTGGCCGGCGCTACGCTTTTGTTCATGACCGGGCTGATCCTCTGGCTGGTGCGGCGGTATCGCAAGTCGCAGGAAGTGCTGTGGCAGACCGCCGCGGCGCTTAACCAGCATGACGCCGTGCCCTGCTTTGGCACCGATGACACCGGGCGCATCCTGCATCGCAATCCCGCCGCCAACCGCCGCTTTCCCGGCGATGCCGCGCATCTGTCGGGTGCGATTGCCGAACTTTTCGCCGCGCCGCAAAGCGTGATCCAGCGGCTGCGCATGAAGGCCGACGATCAGGGCGCGGCAAGCGAGGACATCTCGGCCACGCGCGGCGCCCTGCGGATCTCGGCGCATCGGATCGACCAGGTCGGCTATTTGTGGCGCATCGAGGATCGCATCGCCGTGCCCGATACTGCCGGTGCGGCCAAGGTGGCACTGCCGATGATGCGGGTCAGCAAGGCCAACACCATTCTCGACATGAACGAGGCGATGCACGAGCTGCTGGGCGGACGCCCGAAATCGCTGGACCGGGTGGTCAGGCAATTGCCGCTGCAGGCCGACCTGCCGACACAGCTTGAAACCGCCGCGGGCCCGGTCGAGGCGCAGCTGGCGCTGGTCGAGGATGAGGACGGGCTGACGCAGGTCTATGTCTGGCCCGGGGCCGCCCCGAAGACCGAAATGACCCATGCCGATGCGCTGCCGGTGCCCTTGATGCGGATTTCGCCCAGCGGGCGCATCCTGATGGCCAATCCGCGCGCGCGCAGCCTGCTGGCGCTGGAAGACACGACCGATCTGGATTTCGCCGAAGTGGTCGAGGGCCTGGGCCGCCCGATCGACGAATGGCTGCTGGACATCTCCGAGGGGCGCGGCACCGGGCGCACCGAGGTCGTGCGCGCCACAAGGCCCAGCCAGGATGTCTATCTGCAGGTGGCGCTGGGGCGGATGGTGGACCGTGACCAGGTGTCGATCCTGGCGGTGCTGATCGACGCGACCGAACTGAAAACGCTCGAGGCGCAATTCGTCCAAAGCCAGAAGATGCAGGCGATCGGACAATTGGCCGGCGGCGTGGCGCATGATTTCAACAACCTGCTGACCGCGATTTCGGGCCATTGCGATCTTTTGCTGCTGCGCCATGAACCGGGCGATCCGAATTACGGCGATCTGGTGCAGATCAACCAGAACGCAAATCGCGCCGCCTCGCTGGTCGGGCAATTGCTGGCGTTCTCGCGCAAGCAGAACATGCAGCCCGAACTGATCGACCTGCGCGACACGCTGGGCGATCTTACCCATCTGCTGAACCGGCTGGTGGGCGAAAAGATCAACCTGCACTGGACGCATGATCCGGATCTGCCCTGGGTTCGCGCTGACAAGCGGCAACTGGAACAGGTGCTGATGAACCTTGTCGTGAACGCGCGCGACGCGATGCCTGGCGGCGGGCAGATCACCGTGGAAACCCGCACCGCGCATCTGACCGAACCGTTACAGCGCGAACGCGCAGAAGTTCCGGTCGGCGATTACGTGGTGGTCACCGTTCAGGACGAGGGCTGCGGCATTGCCGGCGACAAGCTGCCCAAGATATTCGAGCCGTTCTATTCCACCAAGCGTCTGGGCGAAGGCACCGGGCTTGGCCTGTCGATGGCCTATGGTATCGTCAAGCAGTCCGGCGGTTTCATTTTTGCCGACAGCGAAGTCGGGCGCGGTTCGACGTTCACGATGTATTTCCCGGCCCATCACGCCAGCGCGCCGGATCTGGCCGAAGCCGCGGTCGAGCGCAAGCGGCCCTCGAATGTGGGGGACGGCGGCGTGGTGCTGCTGGTCGAGGACGAGGCACCCGTGCGCGCATTCGCCAGCCGCGCACTGCGCCTGCGCGGCTACACCGTGCTGGAGGCCGATTGCGCCGAACAGGCCCTGCAAACGCTGGAGGATGGCTCGCTGCGGGTCGATGTCTTCGTCACCGATGTCGTGATGCCGGGCATGGACGGACCAAGCTGGGTGACACAGGCCCTGAAACAGCGCCCCGGTGTCAAGGTGGTGTTCGTGTCCGGCTATGCCGAGGATGCGTTCGGCCATAACCGCGCGAAAATCCCCAATTCGGTGTTCCTGCCAAAGCCGTTCTCGCTCAGCCAGTTGACCGAAACCGTTCGCAACCAGCTGTATTGATCGCCGGATTGCGGGTGAGGTGCGGCCCGGCAACGCTGAAATCGCGGGTGAATTCGATCCGCGCGGGGCACATGACAAGATCAATGTCGCCACCCAACATGCTGTAATTCAACAAATTAAATGTATCCTGCGGCAGCGCGAAAATCATCAACCTCTTGTAAACGACTCTTTAACCACTGGGCTGCAAAGTGGCGGTTGTGAAAATTTTGGCTTGAAATGTACGCAGTTTGTTCTCATAAGCAAGGCAAGAACAACAGGCGAACATCGGCAGTGATTGCCGCCCGGCAATCGCTGTGAAATAAGGAAGACAAACAATGGCAACGGCAGAACTCCTTTCCATGACCGACAAGCGCAGCAGCGAAAAGCAAAAAGCCCTCGATTCGGCTCTGGCACAGATCGAACGGCAATTCGGCAAGGGCTCGATCATGAGGCTTGGCGGCGCCAATGCCATTCCGGATATCGAGTCGACTTCGACCGGCTCGCTTGGGCTGGACATCGCGCTTGGCATCGGCGGATTGCCCAAAGGGCGCGTTGTCGAGATTTACGGCCCCGAATCCTCTGGCAAGACCACGCTGACGCTGCATTGCGTCGCCGAAGAGCAGAAAAAAGGCGGCGTCTGCGCCTTTGTCGATGCCGAACACGCGCTGGATCCGCAATACGCCAGGAAACTGGGCGTCAATCTCGATGAACTGCTGATCAGCCAGCCGGACACCGGCGAACAGGCGCTGGAAATCGTCGATACGCTGGTGCGCTCGGGCGCGGTGAACATGGTGGTTGTCGATTCGGTCGCCGCACTGACCCCACGCTCGGAACTCGAAGGCGACATGGGTGACAGTTCGGTTGGCGTTCATGCCCGGCTGATGAGCCAGGCGATGCGCAAGCTGACCGGGTCGATCAGCCGCACCAAATGCACCGTTGTCTTCATCAACCAGATCCGCATGAAGATCGGCGTCATGTTCGGCTCTCCGGAAACCACGACCGGCGGCAATGCGCTGAAATTCTACAGCTCTGTGCGTCTGGACATCCGCCGCATCGGCTCGATCAAGGACCGCGAAGAGGTTGTCGGCAACCAGACCCGTGTGAAAGTGGTGAAGAACAAGGTCGCGCCGCCCTTCAAGCAGGTCGAATTCGACATCATGTATGGCGAAGGCATTTCCAAGACCGGCGAGTTGCTGGATCTGGGCGTCAAGGCCGGCGTGGTCGAGAAGTCCGGCGCCTGGATGAGCTATGGCGACGAGCGTATCGGGCAGGGGCGTGAGAACGCCAAGACCTTCCTGAAGGAAAATCCCGCCATGGCGCTGGAAATCGAGGACAAGATTCGCGCCGCGCACGGGCTGGACTTCGAGTTGTCCAAGGTCGAAAAAACCGACGAGGACGACGCCCTTCTCGAAGGGTAGGCCGGCATATGGCGGCGTGCGGGAAACGCACCGGCCGCTGACATCAGGTCGCAAACAATCGCAAGGGACACAGGCCTGGCCTGTGTCCTTTTCCGTTTGCGCACCTGCGGCCGTGATGCGGCCCCGATGCTGGACAGTCCGCAAGCAGGCGGATAAACGAAATTCAGCCCCGCAATCAGCCCGGAATGCCCCGCCAAATGGCCAGCCTCAACGACATTCGCTCGACCTTTCTCGACTATTTCCGCCGCAACGATCACCAGGTTGTCGCGTCCTCGCCGCTGGTGCCGCGCAATGACCCGACGCTGATGTTCGTGAATTCCGGCATGGTGCAGTTCAAGAACCTGTTCACGGGGGTCGAACGGCGCGACTACACCCGCGCCACCACCAGCCAGAAATGCGTGCGCGCCGGGGGCAAGCACAATGATCTGGACAATGTCGGCTACACCGCGCGGCACCATACCTTCTTTGAAATGCTGGGGAATTTCAGCTTTGGCGACTATTTCAAGGAAGCCGCGATTCCCTATGCCTGGGAGTTGCTGACCAAGGATTTCGGCATCGACAAGTCGCGCCTGCTGGTCACGGTCTATCACACCGACGACGAGGCGGCCGGGATCTGGAAAAAGGTCGCGGGCCTGCCCGACGACCGGATCATCCGGATTCCGACGCATGACAATTTCTGGATGATGGGCCCGACCGGCCCCTGCGGCCCCTGCACAGAGATTTTCTATGACCATGGCGATCATATCCCCGGTGGTCCGCCGGGCAGCCCGGACGAGGACGGCGACCGGTTCATCGAGATCTGGAACCTTGTGTTCATGCAGAACCAGCAGTTTGAGGACGGCAGCATGCGGGCGCTGGACATGCAGTCGATCGACACCGGCATGGGGCTGGAACGTATCGGCGCCTTGCTGCAGGGCAAGCACGACAATTACGACACCGACCTGATGCGCGCGCTGATCGAGGCGTCGGCCCATGCCACGTCGGTCGATCCCGATGGCCCGGGGAATGTGCACCACCGGGTGATTGCCGACCATCTGCGCTCGACCTCGTTCCTGATCGCGGATGGCGTGATGCCCTCGAACGAGGGGCGCGGCTATGTGCTGCGCCGGATCATGCGTCGCGCAATGCGGCACGCGCATCTGCTGGGCGCGACCGACCCGGTGATGTACCGGCTGGTGCCGGCGCTGGTCGCCCAGATGGGACAGGCCTATCCGGAACTGGGCCGCGCGCAGCCGCTGATCGAAGAGACGCTGCAACTGGAAGAAACCCGTTTCAAGACCACGCTTGACCGGGGGCTGAGACTGCTGGACGAGGAACTTGGCGGCTTGCCGGGGGGCGCCGAACTGCCCGGCGCGTCGGCGTTCAAGCTGTATGACACCTATGGCTTCCCGCTGGATTTGACCCAGGACGCGCTGCGCGAAAAGGGCCGTGGCGTCGATGTCGAGGGCTTTGACGCCGCGATGGCGGCGCAAAAGGCCAAGGCGCGGGCGGCCTGGACGGGATCGGGCGAAACCGCCGATGCCACGCTTTGGTTCGACATCGCCGAAACCAATGGCGTGACCGAATTCCTGGGCTATGACACCGAAGTCGCCGAGGGCCAGGTGCTGGCGCTGATCCGCGACGGCGTGCGCGCCAATACCGCCACGACAGGGGACGAGGTTCAGATCGTGCTGAACCAGACGCCGTTCTACGCGGAATCCGGCGGCCAGGTCGGCGACAGCGGCACCCTGAAAACCGAAACCGGCGCGGCAGAAATTACCGACACCAAGAAGGTGGCGGGGGTTTTCATTCACCTTGCAAAGGTAACCGAGGGTTCGCTGGAGCCCGGGCAGGGCGCCGAACTGACGGTCGATCACGCTCGCCGTGGCGCGATCCGTGCCAACCATTCGGCGACCCACCTGCTGCACGAGGCGCTGCGCGGCGCGCTGGGGGAACATGTCGCCCAGCGTGGCAGTCTGAACGCGTCGGACCGCCTGCGGTTCGATTTCAGCCATTCAAAGGCCTTGAGCCCGCAGGAACTGATGCTGGTCGAGGCCGAGGTCAACGCCTTTATCCGTCAGAACTCGCCGGTGGAAACCCGGATCATGACGCCTGACGACGCGCGCGGGATCGGGGCGCAGGCGCTGTTCGGCGAGAAATACGGCGACGAGGTGCGCGTGGTCAGCATGGGGCGCGCGCCGACCGGCAAGGGGCTGGACAAGCAGACCTGGTCGATCGAGCTGTGTGGCGGCACGCATGTGCGCCAGACCGGCGATATCGGGCTGTTCGTCATTCTGGGCGATGCGGCGTCGTCGGCAGGCGTGCGCCGGATCGAGGCGCTGACCGGCGAGGCGGCGCGCAGCCATCTGGCCCGGCAGGACCGGCTGCTGGCAGAGACTGCGCTGACGCTGAAATCATCGACGCAGGACGTGCCGGACCGGGTGCGCGCGCTGCTGGACGAGCGCAAGACCTTGACCAACGAGGTCGCGCAACTGCGCCGTGAACTGGCGATGGCCGGCGGTGCGGGGCAGGGTGCGGGGCCTGAAACCCGGTCGATCAATGGCACCGCCTTTCTGGCGCAGGTGCTGCGGGGCGTGTCGTGGCGCGATCTGCCGGCGCTGATCGACGAGCACAAGACGCGCATCGGGTCGGGCGCGATCCTGCTGATCGCGGACACCGGCGACAAGGCGGCGGTGGCTGCCGGCGTGACCGACGACCTGACAACGAAAATCAGCGCGGTCGACCTGGTCAGGGCGGCGGTGGCCGAACTTGGCGGCAAGGGCGGCGGCGGACGGCCGGATATGGCGCAGGGCGGCGGCCCGGACGTGGCCAATGCCGCCGCCGCAATCAGCGCCGCGGAACGGATCTTGGAGGGAGACTAGGATGAGTGCACTTTGGATCGCGCATGTGAGCGTCACCGACGACGAGGCCTATGCCAAATACGCCGCCATCGCGACAAAGGCGATTGCCGCGCATGGCGGCGAAATCCTGGCGCGTGGCGGACGGTATGTGCAGCTTGAGGGAACCGATCGCCCCCGCAATGTGGTGGTGCGCTACCCAAGCGTCGAGGCGGCAGAGGCGGTCTACCGCTCTGCGCTTTATCAAGAGGCGCTGAGCCACGCCAGGGGCGCGTCAGAGCGCGAGGTCGTCATCGTCGAGGAACTTTGACGGCGAGACCGCCTCAGCTGGCGGCCCGCGACTGGCGCTTGCGCTCATGCGGGTCCAGGAACCGCTTGCGCAGGCGGATCGCGTTCGGTGTCACCTCGACCAGTTCGTCGTCGTCGATATAGGCGATCGCCTGTTCCAGGCTCATCTTGACGGGCGTGGTCAGGCGCACGGCCTCGTCGGTGCCCGATGCGCGCACGTTGGTCAGTTGCTTGCCCTTCAGCGGGTTCACTTCCAGGTCGTTGTCGCGCGAATGCTCGCCCAGGATCATGCCGGTATAGACCGGTTCCTGCGCGCCGATGAAGAACTTGCCGCGATCTTCCAGCTTCCAGAGCGCATAGGCGACCGAAACGCCCTTTTCCATCGAGATCAGAACGCCCTGGCGGCGCCCCGGGATCGCGCCCTTGAAGGGGGCCCATTGGTGAAACACCCGGTTCAGAACGCCGGTGCCGCGGGTGTCGGTCAGGAATTCGCCGTGATAGCCGATCAGGCCGCGGCTGGGCACATGCGCGATGATCCGGGTCTTGCCGGCACCGGCGGGGCGCATTTCCGTCATCTCTCCGCGTCGCGGGCCGGTGATCTTTTCGATCACCGCGCCGGCATGTTCGTCGTCGACGTCGATGGTGACTTCCTCGATCGGTTCGTGCTGGACACCGTCGATGTCGCGGAACAGGACCTGCGGGCGCGAGATGCTGAGTTCAAATCCCTCGCGGCGCATGTTCTCGATCAGCACGCCCATCTGCAACTCACCGCGCCCGGCGACCTCGAACGCCTCGCCGCCCGGCGTGTCGGTGACCTTGATCGCGACATTGGATTCAGCCTCTTTCATCAGCCGGTCGCGGATCACGCGCGATTGCACTTTCTTGCCGTCCTGGCCGGCCAGGGGCGAATCGTTGATCCCGAACGTCACCGAAATCGTCGGTGGATCAATCGGCTGGGCGGCCAGCGGTTCGTCGACCGCCAACGCGCAGATCGTATCCGACACGGTGGCCTTGGACATTCCCGCAAGGCTGACGATATCGCCCGCCGCGGCCTCTTTGATGTCCTGCTGGCCCAGTCCGCGAAACGCCTGGATCCGGGTGACGCGGAACTGTTCGATCTTCTGGCCGATGCGGCTGAGCGCCTGCACCGTCTGCCCGACCTTCAGCGTGCCACGTTCGACCCGGCCGGTCAGGATGCGCCCGACAAACTGATCGGCACCCAGCGTTGTGGCCAGCATCGCGAAATCTTCATCCCTGTGCGCCAGTTGGCTTGGCGCGGGCACATGGTTGACCACCAGATTGAACAGCGCGTCCAGATTCTTGCGCGGGCCGTCCAGTTCGGCATCGGCCCAGCCGGACCGGCCCGAGGCATAGAGATGCGGAAAATCAAGCTGATCGTCATCGGCGTCAAGCGCGGCGAACAGATCGAAACATTCGTTCAGCGCCCGGTCGGGTTCGGCATCGGGCTTGTCGACCTTGTTGAGCACCACGATCGGGCGCAATCCCAGCGCCAGCGCCTTGGCCGTGACGAATTTCGTCTGCGGCATCGGACCCTCGGCGGCATCGACCAGCAGGACGACCCCGTCGACCATCGACAGAATGCGTTCCACCTCGCCGCCGAAATCGGCGTGGCCGGGCGTATCGACGATATTGATGCGGGTCTTTTTCCATTCCACCGATGTCGGTTTGGCAAAGATGGTGATACCGCGCTCGCGTTCCAGATCGTTGCTGTCCATGGCGCGTTCGGCCACGGCCTGACCGACGCGGAATGCGCCCGATTGTTTCAGCAATTCGTCAACCAGCGTGGTCTTTCCGTGGTCGACATGCGCGATGATCGCGATATTTCGCAAATCCATGAATTCAGCCTCAAAGGGGAGTTGGCGGCGGCGTAACGCGGGTGCGGGGGAATGGCCAGCGAAATCCTGCGTGGGCCACTCAAATTGAGCTCTTCCGCGCGCCGGTTTCCGCCATTGGACAGGTGACGTTACGTCCTGCGCGCAGTGCCACCGGCGAATCCGGGGTTTTGCGTGTTTCGGACAGGTCGAAGATCAGTGGCTGGCAGAGTCGGAAAACAGGTGGATGACCAGGATGCCGCCCAGGATCATCGCGATGCCCAGCAGCGCGGGCGGATCAAGGCGCTGGCCGAAGATCAGCAGGCCGATCGCCGCGATAAAGACGATGCCAAGGCCCGACCAGATGGCATAGGCGATTCCGACCGGCATGAACCGCAGCGCAAAGGCGAGAAAATAAAAGGCCAGCGCGTAAGCCAGAACCACCAGAACCGAAGGCCAGAACCGGGTGAACTGGTGGCTGGCCTGCAGCGCGGTGGTGCCGACGGTTTCAAACAGGATCGCGATCACGAGGAAGAAATAGGTTTTGGGCATGGGATACTTTCATATCGGCAGTTCGGTTGTGTCCTTGATCTCTTCCATAACGAAACTTGCCGACACATCCGAGAGCGGAACCTGCTTGATCAGGCGCTGGTACAGCCGGTCGTAATCGGCGACATCCGCGACCCGGGCGCGGATCAGGTAGTCGAGATCGCCGGTCATCCTGTAGGCCCCCAGGATTTCGGGCATCGCGCGCGTGGCGCGGGCGAATTTCACCAGCCAGCCCGGATCGTGATTGCCGGTGCGAACCTGGATGAAAACCGTCAGCGCAAGGCCAAGTCTGGCCGGATCAAGCAGGGCGACGCGGGCGCGAATGACGCCGGTGTCCTTCAGAGTCTTGACCCGGCGCCAGCAGGCGTTGCGGCTGAGGCCGATCTTTTCGCCAAGCGCATCGAGGCTGATCTCGCAGTCGCGTTGCAGTTCGGCGAGGATCTTGCGATCCAGTGCATCAAGTTCATTCATGATGGCGCATATTGTGGGATAATGTCCCAAAGTCCAGCGAAATAGCCTCAAGTTTGGGACATATCCATGGCCCACAAAGCATAAAGTGACCCGGAAGCCGAAACCGAAGGAGCCTTTCGATGATCGACCGCGTTTTTCTGAGCCACCCCGCCAGCGTCGATGAAACCTATGGCGAGCATGCCCGTTTTGCCGCGGGGTTCTCGTTGCAACTGTTTGCCGCCGCCGGTGCGGCGCTGGTGCATGCGGTGATCCCGTGCCTGTTCGAAAAGACCGCCAGCCGCATCATCGCCCGGCTATATGCACGGACCTGCAATCGCGGGGCGTGAGACATGAAAAGGGCGGCCACATGGGCCGCCCTGTCGACTGTGTGCCGGGCTTGTCCTATCCCGCCAGCGCCTTGTTCAGGTTCTCGTCCACCTTTTCAAGGAAGCCCATCGTGGTCAGCCATTTCTGGTTCGGGCCGACCAGCAGCGCGAGGTCTTTCGTCATGTCGCCGCTTTCCACGGTATCGACAATCACCCGTTCCAGGGTTTCGGCGAAATTTTTCAGCGCGTCGTTGCCGTCCAGCTTGGCGCGATGCTTGAGCCCGCCGGTCCAGGCATAGATCGAGGCGATCGAGTTGGTCGAGGTTTCCTTGCCCGCCTGATGCTGGCGGTAATGGCGCGTGACGGTGCCATGCGCGGCCTCTGCCTCTACGACCTTGCCATCAGGGGTCATCAGTTGTGATGTCATCAGCCCCAGCGAGCCGAAGCCCTGCGCCACGGTGTCTGACTGAACGTCGCCGTCATAGTTCTTGCAGGCCCAGACGAAACCGCCGTTCCATTTCATCGCACAGGCAACCATGTCGTCGATCAGGCGGTGTTCATAGGTGATGCCGGCGGCCTTGAACTTGTCGGCGAACTCTTCCTGATAGACCTGTTCGAACAGCTCCATGAAGCGGCCATCATATTGCTTGAGGATGGTGTTCTTGGTCGACAGATACACCGGCCAGCCAAGGTTCAGGCCGTAATTCATGCTGGCGCGCGCGAAATCCAGGATCGACTGGTCCAGGTTGTACATCGCCATGTAGACGCCGGACGAGGGGGCCTTGAAAACCTCGCGTTCGTCCACGGTGCCGTCGTCGCCGACGAATTTCATCGTCAGCGTGCCGGGGCCGGGAAATTTCATGTCCGTCGCCCGGTACTGATCGCCATAGGCGTGCCGCCCGATGACGATCGGCTGGGTCCAGCCGGGCACAAGCCGGGGCACGTTCTGGCAGATGATCGGCGCGCGGAACACGACACCGCCAAGGATGTTGCGGATCGTGCCGTTGGGCGAGCGCCACATCTGTTTCAGTCCGAATTCCTCGACCCGGCCCTCGTCCGGCGTGATCGTGGCGCATTTCACCGCGACGCCGATTTCCTTGGTCTTTTCGGCGGCATCAATGGTGATCTGGTCGTTGGTGCGATCGCGTTCCTCGATCCCGAGATCGTAATACAGCAGGTCCACGTCAAGGTAGGGCAGGATCAGTTTCTTCTTGATGAAATCCCAGATGATCCGGGTCATTTCATCGCCGTCCATTTCAACAATGGGATTTGCTACCTTTATCTTCGTCATTGCGCTGCGTCCTTCCAGGGAGCGGGTGAATCGGATTTCGCGGGTCATACCCTATCGCGGCGGCTGTGGAAAGACTGTATGCGGAAGTATACCAAGCCGGATCGCGCCCGAGTGGAATCTTGTGGGTGTGACGCCAGAAAATCAGTGCCGAA
>JAJDOB010000195.1 GCA_022340385.1 Rhodobacter sp. | reverse complement strand
TGAGACATTGCGCCCCTCTTGAATTCCCCACCCGACACTACGTAATGCGGGGCGCAAGTGAAATGGACGAAAGCGCACATGCCGACACATTCCGAAACCAGAACGCTGCCCTACAGCGCGCAGCAGATGTATGATCTGGTGGCGGATGTCGGCACATACCCTGAATTCCTGCCCTGGTGCGCGGCGGCACGGGTCACCGGCCTGACCCCGGGCGAGGATTGCACGGTGATGGAGGCGGATCTGGTGATCAGCTTCAAGGTGTTCCGCGAGAAATTCGCCAGCCGGGTGACGCTGTGGCCCGACACCCGCAGGATCGATACCGAATATATCGACGGCCCGTTCAGACACATGCGTTCGACCTGGGCGTTCCGCGACGCACCCGGCGGCTGCGAGGTGGATTTCTTTGTAGACTTCGAGTTTCGCAATGCCATCCTGCAAAAGGTCATCGGGCTGGTATTCAACGAGGCGATGCAGCGCATCGTGCGCGCCTTCGAATCCCGGGCGGTGGCGCTGTACGGATAAGGCGCGCCGGGTTTCGCGTGCGGTCTCGCAAATTCGGCACAAACAAGGTCAGGGACGGTTTGATGAACATCACAGCAACATTGTCGGACTTCGCGGTGGCCCCGGTCCGGGGCGAGGCCGCATTGGCGATGATGCGCCTGTCGCTGATGGATTGGGCCGCTTGCGGCATCGCCGGAAAGGCAGAGCCGGTGGCCCGGATCCTGCGCGATATGGTGCTGACAGAGGCCGGCGTGCCGCAAGCAAGCCTGTTCGGTGGCGGTCGGGTGCCCGCGCGCGCCGCCGCGCTGGTCAATGGCGCGACAAGCCACGCGCTGGATTATGACGATACCCATTTCGGCCATATCGGGCATCCTTCGGTCGCGGTGATTCCGGCGGCGCTGGCCGTCGCGGAAAGGACCGGCGCCGATGGCGCGGCATTCCTTGACGCCTGTCTGGTCGGGGTCGAACTTTCGATCCGCGTCGGCATGTGGCTGGGTCGCGCGCATTACCAGACCGGGTTTCACCAGACCGCGACGGCGGGCGCTTTCGGGGCGGCAGCGGCGGCGGGGCGGCTGCTGGGGCTTGACGCGCAGGCGATGGCGCATGCGCTGGGTCTGGCCGCGACCCGCGCCGCCGGGCTGAAATCGCAGTTCGGCACGATGGGCAAGCCGTATAATGCCGGGATCGCCGCAGCGACGGGCGTCGAAGTGGCGTTGCTTGCGGCTGCGGGGTTCGTCGCCAACCCGCAAGGGCTGGAAGCGGCCCAGGGCTTTGGGCAGACCCATGCCGGCGCGGCGGAGGCGGGCGCGCTGCGCGGGCTGGGCACGGATTGGCGGTTCGAGACCGTCAGCCACAAGTTCCACGCCTGCTGTCACGGCACCCATGCCTCGCTGGAGGCTTTGCTGACGATCCGCGAACAGGCGGGCGAGGCCCCTGATCGAGTCGAAATCACCACCCATCCGCGCTGGATGAGCGTCTGCAACATTGCCGAACCGGCCACCGGGCTGGAGGCGAAATTCAGCTATCGCATGACCGCGGCCATGGTCCTTGCGGATGTGGATACCGGGGCCATGGCCAGCTTTTCGGATGCGATCTGCCGGGATCCGGCGCTGGTGTCCCTGCGCGACAGGGTCTTTGTGCAGACCGACGACACCCTGCCGGAAACCGCGGCCCGTGTGGTGATACGCGCCGGCAACCGGATCGCCGAGGCGTCGCATGATCTGGATGCACCACTGTCCCTTGACCGGCGCGCCGCCAAGCTGAGGGCCAAGGCGGCGGCCCTGATCGGCACCGATCCCGCCGCCCGGCTTGTCGCGGCGACCGGCGCCGAAACCCTGGATCCCGCCGCATTGGCCGCGCTCCTTTCCCGGGGCTGAAGCTTCCACACGAAATTTGAACCCTTTCGTCTGCCCGCACGACTTACGGGCAGAACCACGCTCCTGTGGTCTTCCCGCATGGTCCCGGTGACAGCAATCGTCGGACCTCACTCGCAAACGAAAGGCCTATCGCTATGAAAATCGTCCTGAAATCCATCCTGACCGCCGCGACCCTTGCCGTTGGGGCCTCTGCCGCTTTTGCCGATGGCCCGGTCCTGAACATCGGCGCAAGCAAGCTTCGCGCGATCCAGACCAACAGGCTGCAACGCAATCTGGTCATCCCGCAGAACCTTGTTCAGCGCGGCTGCGTCGATCTGGCCGTCTTTGCCGAACAGACCCGCGTCGGCGACCGGGTTCGCGTCACCTATGGCGTGCGCAACGTTTCCAGCATCAATTACGTAAGCGGGCCGTCGCAGCAGGCGATCGTCTTTGCCGCACCCGGCCGGACTCTGGCCAATCACGCCTTTGCCGGGCTGAATGCCGGGCAATCGCTCAGCTGGTCGGCGATCGTGAACCGGCCGCTGGAATTCCCAAGCAATTTTTCGGTGATCTACAGCTACGATCCCGATCTCTACATTGACGGCAACACCGCGAACGACGACTGCAACCGCGCCAACAACCAGCGCAACATCACCGTCGCGTCGAATTGAACCCGCCGACAAGACAAGGCCGCGGGGTGCGCCAATGCGTGCACCCCGCGTTTTCGCTACCGGAAGGATCGTCGTCTAGGACGACATGTCATAGGCCCGCTCGCCGAACTGGCTCAGGTCCAGCCCGTTGGTCTCGGTCTCGGCATCGACCCGGAAAGTGGTGAAGGATGCGACCAGTTTGACCAGCACGAAGGTCACCACGATGGTGAAGACACCGACGATCACCAGCGCCCCGGCCTGCGCCACGAAAGCGCCCTTGCCGAAAATCGCGATCATCAGCGTGCCAAAGATCCCGCCGACGCCATGCACCGCGAACACATCCAGCGTGTCGTCGATCTTTGCCACGTTGCGGATCAGGTTCACCGCCTCCTGGCACAGCACGCCAGCCACCGCGCCGATCACCAGCGCCTCGATCGGGCCGACAAAACCCGAGGCGGGCGTGATCGAGGCCAGCCCGGCAATGGTGCCGGTGACCATGCCCACCAACGAGGCCTTGCCGTATTTGATCCGCTCCCACAGGGCCCAGGACAGCGACGCGGCGGCGGCGGAAATATGCGTGACGGTCATCGCCATTGCGGCACCGCCATCGGCCGCCAGTTGCGAGCCGCCGTTGAATCCGAACCAGCCGACCCACAGCATCGCCGCGCCGATCACCACGAAGCCGGGATTGTGTGGCGGTGTGGTGCGGTTCTTGCGCGGCCCCAGCAGGAAGGCGACGACCAGCGCGGCCAGACCGGCCGTTTCATGCACGACGATGCCGCCGGCGAAATCCTTGACCCCGGTTGCACCGAAGATGCCGCCATCGGCCATCATGCCGCCGCCCCAGATCCAGTGCACCACCGGCGCATAGCACAGCAGCATCCAGAGACCCGAGAACGCCAGGACGAAACCAAAGCCGATGCGTTCCACATAGGCGCCGACGATCAGCGCCGGGGTGATGATCGCGAATGTCATCTGGAAGGCGAAGAACAGAACCTCGGGCAGGGTGCCGGACAGGCTGTCGGCGCTTACCCCGGTCAGGAAGGATTTGCCCAGCCCGCCCCAGAGGCCGGACTCGCCGGGGCCGAAGGCGATCGAATAGCCGAACGCCAGCCACAGGATGCTCATCAGGCAGGCGATGCCATAGCAATGCATGAACACGCTCAGCACATTGCGGGCCCGGACCAGCCCGCCATAGAACAGCGCCAGCCCCGGCAATGTCATGAACAGCACCAATGCCGTCGCCACGATGATCCAGGCGGTATCCGCTCCGACCATGTCAAATCTCCCCGTTGTGTGATCCCGTTGCAGGCATCAACGGTGCGACACGCGCAAAGAAAAGCGGCAGCGTGCCAAAATGTCGGGCAGAAGGCGAATTGCCCGTTTCAAAGGCAGCCATCGCGGGGAATTGCCGCTTTATTGGGCAGTTTTAGGACAGCGCCGCCAGCAGCAGATCAAGCGCAAAATCCACGCTGACACGGCGCACGTGCCCGCGCCCGAGGGCGCCGAACTCCATCGTCACGCTATGGGTTGGCTGGTGCGCACGGGCGATGGCGAAACACACGCGCCCCTCGGGCTTGTGCTCGCTGGGGCCGGGGCCGGCGATGCCGGTCACCGAAATCGCGAGGGTTCCCGCGGAACGTGCCAGCGCGCCCTCGGCCATTTCGCAGGCAACCTCTTCGCTGACTGCGCCATGGTCACGCAGCGTCGCCTCGGCCACGCCCAGCATGTCCCGCTTGGCAGCGTTGGAATAGGTGATGAATCCGCGATCGAAGATGTCCGACGATCCGGCGACATCGGTGATCGCCCCGGCCAGCAGACCGGCGGTGCAGCTTTCCGCCGTGACGATCATCGCACCGGCGGCGCGGGCGCGTGGCAGCAGGGTTTCGGCGCGGGTCACAATCCCAGAACCCCGTGCGCGATCGCCGCAAGCACTGCGACGCCGGCGGCCGCCATTACGCCCGCGATCACGTCGTCCAGCATCACCCCCAGCGCATCATTGCGCCGGTCCGCCCAGCCAACCGGGCCGGGCTTGCGGATGTCGAACAGGCGAAACAGGATGAACCCGCCGACCCAGCCGGGCCAGGGGAACAGCCAGGCATCCGCCCCGGCGTGCCACAATCCGGCCGACAGCGGCAGCAGCGCGATCCACATCCCGGCAACCTCGTCGATCACGATCTCGCCGGGGTCGTGGTTTTCCTGCCCTCGGGTCGACACTGCGGTCGCCCACCAGCCGATCAGCGTCACCGCGACCGCCGCAAAGGCAAGGGCAGGGAACCCGCCCAGCCCGTGGATCACCCAGGCCACCGGAATCGCCGCAGCCGAGCCCCAGGTGCCGGGGGCGAAGGGCAACAGCCCGACCCCGAAGAACGTGGCGATCAGGCGGCTCATTGCTTCACCACCGTGGCTGTGGCCAGCGCGGCGATGCCCTCTTCGCGCCCGGTGAACCCCAGCCGCTCTGACGTTGTGGCCTTGATGCTGATCCGGCCCGGGTCGATTTCCATGAGATTCGCCAGTGTTGACTGCATTTCACCGGCATGCGGCCCGATCTTGGGATGTTCGCAGATCAGTGTCAGATCGACATTGCAGATGGCGAACCCCAAGGCCCCGGCCAGCCCGACGGCGTGGCGCAGGAAATGCGCGCTGTCGGCGCCCTTCCATTGCGGATCGTCCGGCGGGAAATGCCGCCCGATGTCGCCCTGCGCAAGGGCGCCGTAGATCGCGTCGGTAACGGCATGCATGCCGACATCCGCGTCCGAATGCCCCTGCAGCCCGCGCCCGTGCGCCAGCCTGACGCCACAAAGCACGACATGGTCGCCCGGTCCGAACCGGTGCACGTCAAAACCGTTGCCAAGGCGTATGTCCACGGCCTGCTCCATCATTGCTTCCGCCCGCCGGAAATCCTGCGCGTGGGTGATTTTCAGATTTCGTTCTTCGCCCGGAACGATGGCGACGCGCAAGCCCGCCGCGCGCGCCACCTCGACATCGTCGGCAGCACCGCCCGGGTGCGCCAGATGCGCGGCGAGAATCGCGTCAAAGCCGAAGCCCTGCGGTGTCTGCGCCCGAAACAGGCCTTCGCGGCTTTGTGTTCCCGTGACCTGGCCGTCGCTGCCCTGCCACAGTGCATCGCTGACCGCGACCGCCGGGGCGGCCCCGTCGCAGGCGTCCAGCGCGGCCAGCACATCCGCAATGATCCGCTGGCTGACCAGCGGGCGCGCCACATCGTGGATCAGTACCCGTGTCACGTTCTGCCCGCAAAGCGCCGCCAGACCGGCGCGCACCGATGCGTCGCGGCTGCCCCCCCCCGCAACCGCCAGAACGTCCGGATAGTCCCGCGCCCGCGCCATCTCGTCGGGATGCAGCACCAGAACGATCCGGTCGATGCCGGGGGCGGTGCGAAACGCGTCCAGCGTGCGATCCGCCATCGTCCGCCCGCCCAGCAGACACCATTGCTTGGCCAATGCGCCGCCCGCGCGGGTGCCGGTGCCGGCGGCGACGATAATGACCGCCGTATGGGTGGTTTGTTCCATTGCGCCTGTCTATGTGCTGGGGTGCGATGTGACAATCCATGCAGATCCACAGGTCGCACTGCCCAAAAAACAGGCAATCCGGGTTTCCGCGCGTTTTTGTCCGTCCCAGGGTTTGAATTCTGCGTTGCGGCAAGATAGGTAACGGCCATGAATGCACAAGGATTAAGCATTTGACCATCCATGTGGCAAATCTTTCGCTGACACCCCCGGTGCTGCTGGCTCCGATGGCGGGTATCACGGATCTGCCGTTCCGGCGGCTGGTGGCGTCTTTCGGGGCCGGTCTGGTGGTCAGCGAGATGGTGGCCAGCCAGGAAATGATCCAGGCGAAACCCGGCATGCGCGAAAAGGCGGAACTGGGCGCAGGCATCGAAAACACCGCCGTGCAGCTTGCCGGACGCGACGCCTACTGGATGGCAGAGGCCGCGCGGATGGTTCAGGACAACGGCGCGCGCCTCATCGACATCAACATGGGATGCCCGGCCAAGCGCGTCGTGGGCGGGCTGTCGGGTTCGGCGCTGATGCGCAACCTCGATCATGCGCTCAGCCTGATTGACGCGGTGGTGGGCGCGGTGCGGGTGCCGGTGACGCTGAAAACACGGCTGGGCTGGGACGACGATGCGCTGAACGCGCCCGAACTCGCGCGCCGGGCCGAGGACGCCGGCATCGCGATGATCACCATCCATGGCCGCACCCGCTGCCAGTTCTACAAGGGGCGCGCCGACTGGGCAGCGATCCGCGCGGTGAAACAGACAGTCGGCATTCCGGTGATCGCAAATGGTGATATCCGGTGCAGCGCCGACGCCGCGCGGGCGCGACAGAAATCGGGCGCCGATGGTGTCATGGTCGGGCGCGGCGCGCAGGGCCGGCCCTGGCAACTGGCGCAGATTGCCGCCGATCTGTTCGGCGGGCCTGCGCCGCACGTGCCCACGGGGGCGGCCCTTGCCGACATGGTGGGCGCGCATTTCCAGGCCTCGCTTTCCTTTTATGGCACGGCGCTTGGGTCGAAGGTCATTCGCAAGCATCTTGGCTGGTACATGGACACCGCCCAGACCCCCAAGTCGCTGCGCCAGGCGGTGCTAACCGCGAAATCGCCCGACACGGTGCTGCGCCTGCTGCCCGATACGATGCAGACCGTGCAACTGGCCGCCGCATGAGCGCGCTGACCGATACGATCTGGGCATCGCTGCCGGTTCCCGCCTTCCTGCTGGATGAACAGGACCGGATCGCGGATCTGAACCCGCCGGCCGAACAGTTCCTGAACGCCTCGGCCCGGGCCACGCGGGGCCAGCCGGTGTTCGACCGTCTGGCCATCGACGCCCCGCTGGAAGATGCCTTTGCGCGGGTGCGCTCTGATCTTTCGCCGCTGTTCATCAATGGCGTCGATGTGTCGGGGGGCAATGCCGCGCCGATGATCTGCAACATCCAGATCGCGCCGCTGGCCGGCATTCCCGGCCATGTGCTGCTGATGATGGAGCCGCGCCAGATTGCCGACCGGCTGGGGCGGTCGCATTTCGTGACCTCGGCGGCGAAATCCGCCATCGGCATGGCAGAGATGCTGGCCCACGAGATCAAGAACCCGCTGGCCGGGATCACCGGCGCGGCACAGTTGCTGTCGATGAACCTTGACCCGCAGGATCAGGAACTGACCGACCTGATCGTCGCCGAAAGCCGCCGCATCGTCGCGCTGCTGGAGCAGGTCGAACAATTCGGCAATCTGCGCCCGCCCGACCGCCGCGCCGTCAATATCCACGATCTGCTGGACAGGGCGCGCAAGTCGGCCACCGTCGGATTCGCCGCACATGTAAAGATCGTCGAGGATTTCGACCCGTCGCTGCCGTCCACCGATGTCGATGCCGACCAGATGTTGCAGGTTCTGCTGAACCTGCTGAAGAACGCGGCAGAGGCGGCGGGCGACGGCGGCACGATCCGGCTGCACACCTTCTATGACATGTCGCTGCGGCTGCGGCGCAAGGACGGCACCGGACGGGCGCTGCCCCTGCAGGTCG
>JAJDOB010000267.1 GCA_022340385.1 Rhodobacter sp. | reverse complement strand
GACACCGGGGAATTGCTGGGCCACGACGGGCCGGATCACACCGCGCGCCGCATCGCGGGCAACGCTGTCGCGGGCTTCAGGCGTGCAGGCGGCCAGCGCCATCAGGATCACGGCGGCGATCATGGTTCTCATAGCGAGGCCCCGACCGTGATGCCCGCCGTTGTCGGCCGGGGTTGCCCGCTCATCCGGCGCGCAACGCAATCGGCCATGAATTCGGCCTCGCCCTGCGGATTGAACACCCGGTCGGTGATGGTGATCCCGACCTTGCCGGCCGCCCCACGCGATCCGACACCGACCCCAAGCGACCCCTGCACCCCGTCAGCCAGCCCGGATTCCTCGCGGCACAGCCTTTCGGCGCGGTCCCGCGTCAACGCTACCGGCGCGCAGGCGACCGCCAGAAGCGGCGCGAAATATGTGATCGCCCGGATCAATACACCCGCGCCTTGGGCGCGATCTTTTTCAGGTCGATCCCGCCATCCTCGTGCTTTGACAGCGGCTCCAGATGCACCGGGCGGTAGTCCAGCTTGACCTTCACACCGTCCACCACCGCCAGCGAGTGCTTGCGCCAGACCTTGTCGTCGCGGTCCGGGTAATCCTCGTGCGCGTGGGCGCCACGGCTTTCCTTGCGGGCCGCGGCCCCGACAATGGTCGCCAGGGCGTTGGGCATCAGGTTGGCCAGCTCCAGCGTTTCCATCAGGTCGCTGTTCCAGATCAGCGAGCGGTCGGTGACGCTGAGGTCATCCATCTTGGCCGCCACCACGGCCATCTTTTCGACGCCTTCTGCCAGCGTCTTGTCGGTGCGGAACACGGCGGCGTCGGACTGCATGGTCTTCTGCATTTCCAGCCGCAGATCGGCGGTGGGCACGCTGCCCTTGGCGTGGCGCAGCCCGTCGAACCGGTCAATCGCGGCGGCGATCGAGGCCTTGTTCAGCGTCGGATTGGCGGCTTCGGGATCAACCACCTTGCCTGCCCGGATCGCGGCGGCGCGGCCAAAGACCACAAGGTCAATCAGCGAGTTCGACCCCAGCCGGTTCGCGCCATGCACCGAGGCGCAGCCCGCCTCGCCCACCGCCATCAGACCCGGAGACAGGCGATCGGGATCCTTCTTGGTGGGGTTCAGCACCTCGCCCCAGTAATTCGTCGGAATGCCGCCCATGTTGTAATGCACGGTCGGGATTACCGGGATCGGTTCCTTGGTGACATCGGCGCCGGCAAATATGCGCGCGCTTTCGGAAATTCCCGGCAACCGTTCGGCCAGCGTTTCCGGCGGCAGGTGGTTCAGGTTGAGGTGAATGTGGTCACCTTCCGGCCCGACACCGCGCCCCTCGCGGATTTCCAGCGTCATGCAGCGGGATACAACGTCGCGGCTGGCCAGATCCTTGTAGGTCGGCGCATAGCGTTCCATGAACCGCTCGCCCTCGGAATTGGTCAGATAGCCGCCCTCGCCGCGCGCGCCCTCGGTGATCAGGCACCCCGCGCCGTAGATACCGGTGGGGTGGAACTGCACGAATTCCATGTCCTGCAACGGCAGTCCGGCGCGCGCCACCATGCCGCCGCCGTCGCCGGTGCAGGTATGCGCGCTGGTCGCGCTGAAATAGGCGCGGCCATAGCCGCCCGTCGCCAGTACCGTCATCTTGGCGTTGAACACATGGATGGTGCCATCGTCCAGCTTCCAGCACACGACCCCCTGACAGGTGCCATCCTCGGCCATGATCAGGTCAATGGCGAAATATTCGATGTAGAATTCGGCCTTCTGCTTCAGGCTCTGGCCGTACAGCGTGTGCAGGATGGCGTGGCCGGTGCGGTCGGCGGCGGCGCAGGTGCGTTGCACCGGAGGCCCTTCGCCGAATTCGGTGGTGTGGCCGCCAAAGGGGCGCTGGTAAATCCTGCCGTCCTCGGTCCGGCTGAAGGGCACACCGTAATGTTCCAGCTCGTACACCGCCTTGGGCGCCTCGCGCGCCAGGTATTCCATCGCGTCGGTGTCGCCCAGCCAGTCGCTGCCCTTGACCGTGTCATACATATGCCACTGCCAGCTGTCGGGGCCCATGTTGCCCAGCGACGCGGCGATGCCGCCCTGCGCGGCGACGGTGTGTGACCGGGTCGGGAATACCTTGGTCACGCAGGCGGTGCGCAACCCCTGTTCGGCCATGCCCAGCGTCGCGCGCAGGCCAGAGCCGCCGGCACCGACGACCACAACGTCGTATTCATGGGTCTCATAGTTATAGGCTGGCATGGTCCGCTCCTTCAAAGGGCTATCTTTGCCAGGGCGAAAAGACCGCAGGCCATCAGGAAGTAGGAAAATGTGATCACAGATATCACCAGGATCTTGCGCGTGCTGCCGCGGGCATAGTCCTCGATCATCATCTGCGCGCCACGGCGGAAATGCTGCAACCCGATGACCAGCACCAGCCCGGTCAGAATGGCCGGGAAGGGCTTTGCGAATGTGGCCAGAACCACGTCATGCCCGCTGCCCAGGGCGCGGCCGAAAATGAACAGGAAGGTCGGCACCATCAGCGCCAGCCCGACGGCGCTGACCGACATGTACCAGTGATGTTCGGTGCCGGTGCCCGAGGCGCCCTTGCCCTCGGCCCGTTTGCGGTCTGTCAGATAACGCATGCGGCTTCCCCCTAGACCAGAATGATCGTGATGATCGTCAGCACCACCGACCCGCCGATACAGACCCAGCCCAGCAACTCGGCGGTCGGGATATCGAGTCCCCTGCCCGCGTCGAAATACAGGTGCCGCAGCCCGGCGAGATAGTGATACCAGACCGCAAGCAGAGACAAGGTGAAAACCAGATCGCCGAACCAGCTGGTCGCGATGGCGTTGACGAAGTCGAAATATTCCTGCCCGGAGGCCGCAGCCAGCAGCCACCACACCATCAGCACCACCCCGACGATCAGCCCATTGCCGGTGATCCGCGTCAGGATCGAACTGATCGCCGTCAACTGCGGCCGATAGATCTGCAGATGTGGCGACAGAGGGCGTTCAACCGGTTTGATCTCGGCCATTGCACGGATCCTTCTTCGACGGGCGCAACCGCCCCGTTACATGTAGATACCAATTTTCAGGGTGGTGTCACGACTCCTGCATCGGAATCGACGTGGTTTTTTGGCGCATCCGGCAAATATCTGCACATGTGATCACAGGTCAGACCGCGTGATCACATAATCCACCCCGGATTGACACACTAGGGCGAGACCTCTGCCAGCCACTTGGCGAATTCGGTGCACATGATGATTTCGCGTATCTTGGGATCGTAGAACGCGTTTACCGTGCCGCAGGGTTCGACCCGCACCAGCAGGCGCTTGGGCAGCGACATGTCCTTGTTCATCGACCCGACCTCTGCCTCGATCACGTCCAGCGCCAGCTTGCCGTAATTGTCGACGCGATGATCGGCCAGAAACCGGATCGTGCGCCCGGCCCCGGCCGCCGTCAGCTTCTTGATCACCGGGCCCCAACTGTTGTTGGCCAGCCTGAACTCGTCCTCGCAGGTCGAGAGCCGCCCCTCGGGCAGATTCAGATCGCGTGCGATCGCCAGCCTTTCAGCCGGATTGGCGCCGTAGAACAGGCAGACGAACGTGTAATAACGTTGCAGATCGGGGCCATGAACATCCCAGTAGTCGACCTCTTTCTTTTCCGCCTTGGTGATATCGCGATCGCCCAGAAACCCGAACGCCGTGGCGTAGGCGATGCGCACCGCGGTTTCTTCCTTGAAAAAGTCATGGATCAGAACCGCGCTCAGGACATCTGCGGCGTCTTCCTCCTGCCCGTAGATCGGCAGTTTCATGATGTCGATCAGCGCGTGGCCAAGCTCGTGGTAATAGATGGACACCATGTTGGCAGCCACGAAATCGGACGTCTTCTTGTCCATCCGCCCGGCCCAGGCGGGGACAGCAAGGCAAAGGCAGACGAGCAAGGTAATACAGCGCATGGCGCGATCTTAACCGCGAGGCGGCGGATTCGGTCAACCCTCGTCTTTGGCCAGTCGCAGGTACGGCCCGCAATCGGGCAGCGCGCAGGAAATCTGCGCCGTGGTCTCGCGGATCAGTTTCATCCTGATGCGGTCCGGATAATCCTCGAACCGGTTGGCGGTGACGACAAAGGCCCCCTCGCCCAGAATAAGGTTTTCCCAGAAATACGCGGTCAGATCGGTTTCGCTTTCCTCTATCGCAAGCGCGTTGACCACGATACCGGCAGCGCGCAGCGGGCGGTGAATCGAGCGCGGGGCGACGCCTTCGTTCGACGGGCCGTCCCCGGACACGTCGATCACGCGGCGCTTGCAGGCGGGCGCGTCGTCGAACTGATCCAGAGTGAACTGCAACGCATCGCCGATCGCAGTCGAAAAGTTGCGCCAGCGCCGGGGTGCGGATTCGATACGCTGCGCCAGCGCCTCGACATCGGCGAAACTGCCCATCCGGGTCCAGGGCAAGGTCAGGTCCTGGCGCGAACTGCCGGTCCATTGCACCAGCATCACCACCGCGTCGGCGCGCACCAGCGCCTCTGCCACCACGCCGTCGCGCAGCGCGCTGGCCAGCCCCTGCATCTGGATATTGTATTCGTCCAGGTCGACAGATCCCGAGATATCAACCGCCAGCGCCAGCGCCAGATCGCAGGCCGAAGCCTTGACCGGCAGCAGCAGCGCAAGGATCAGGGCTGTCAGGGTACGGCGCATCTTGCACAGCTTAGCGCAAACGACTGGGCTGCGTCATCACATTGCGGTCAGAGTTTCCATCGGGCGCCAATGCCCGGCTGGCGTGCCGGTGGCAATGTCGAAGGCAAACCAGTGGCCGGGGCCGGGCTGATCCCATCTGCGATCAATCGGGACACCGGCCAGGTGGCAATACAGCAGGCTGCCGACCGCGCCGTGGCCGCAAAAGACCAGATGGGCCGGTGCATATCGCGCCAGCGCCGCCTGGACCTGTGCCACGATCCGGGCCTGCGCATCCCGCGCCGTTTCCCAGCCGCACACAGAACGATCGGGGTCGGCAAAGAACGCATCCGCAGTCGCCTCGAATTCCGGCCCGGGCAGAAAGCCGGTGGCAGTACGGTCGTTCTCGTGCATCGCCGGGGTGACGGCCAATGGCCGCCCGCTGCGCACCGCCAGCAGTTCGCCAAGCGCGACCGCCTTGCGTTCGGCGCTGGACACCACCTGGGTGTTGTCCAGCTGTCCCAGCCGCCGCGCCAGCGCGGTTGCCCGCGCCACGCCCGCATCGGACAGGCCCCAATCGGGAACCGGAACAACCGGATCAATCTCCACCTCGGGATGGGTCAGGTAGACTGCGCGGCGTGGTGCCGTCACAGCGGCATCAGTGCCCAGTAGTCGAGATCCAGCAGCACCTCGGGGTGGTATTTTCCACCGTCGTCGCGCAGCGCAAAGGCCTCGCCCTTGGTGGCCACCAGCCGCAGCCGGATCGCGCCGACACCGGGCGCCGCGGTTTCGGCCTTGTCCAGCACCTGCGACCACGCCCGCACGGTGTCGCCCGCGAAACAGGGGTTGGCATGGGCGCCGCCGTTCAGCGCCACGACCATCTGCGCATTGGCCAGCCCGTTGAACGACAGCGCCCGGGCCATGCTGATGACATGGCCACCATAGATCAGCCGACGGCCACCCTCGCGCGCGGTCGCGTCGAAATGCACCTTGGCGGTGTTCTGCCACAGCCGCGTGGCCAGCATATGCTCGGCTTCCTCGATGGTGACGCCATCGACATGGTCGATCCGTTCGCCAATTTCGTAGTCGTGCAACCGGTGCTGCTCTCCGGCAAGGGTGAAATCATAGGCGCTGAAATCAAGGCCCTTCGGCACCACCAGATCGCGCGCTTTGACCGCGTCGGCCAGATTCGGCACCACCGTGTCGGGCGCAGCGGCATCCAGATCGCGTTTGCGCACCATCACCCAGCGGACGTATTCCAGCACCACTTCGTCATGCTGGTTCAGACCGCGCGTGCGCACCCAGACGACCCCGGACTTGCCGTTCGAATTCTGCTTGACGCCGATCACCTCGCTGATGGATCGCAACGTGTCGCCGGGCCAGACCGGCAACAGCCAGCGCCCCTCGGCGTAACCCAGATTGGCCACCGCGTTCAGCGACACATCCGGCACGGTCTTGCCGAACACCACATGGAAGGCGATCATGTCGTCCAGCGGACTGAACGGCAGGCCGCTGGATTGCGCGAACTGATCCGAGGAATAAAGCGCATGACGCGCCGGATACAGCATGTGATACAGCGCCCGCTCGCCCAGCTTCACGCTGCGCGGCACCGCATGGTGAATTACCTGCCCGACGGCATAATCCTCGAAAAACCGGCCCGGATTGGTTTTGGCCATGTCGCTACAATTGCCCCAGTTTGGCGTCGGGGTCATAACTGCCCTCGACCTCTTTTGTCACCGCCTGCCCGCAGCGCATCTTGCCGGTTGCGGCATCAAACCCATAAGCCGGATTGCCATGCAGCACCCAGCCTTCAGACAGGGCGCGGGTCACCTTGTGACAAAACTCGGACGAGTCGTCCCCGGTCAGAAAACGATAGGCAATCATGTCTCACGCCTTGAACGGATTGTAGCCAAGCCAGATATGCACCGCCGCGATCACGGCGAACACGACCAGCGAAATCACCGCCAGACGGATATCACCTGCGACGCTGCCGCCCTCGAAACGTTGCCAATCCGGTTCGGCGCGGTTGATCAGGACCATCTGCACCAGCGCCCAAAGACCCAGCGCCCCGAACATGATGATCGAATCGCGATCGCCATTGACCAGCAGATGCGCCACGGCCCAGATCAGAAAGCCGGTCAGCATCGGGTGTCGCATCAGGCGGCGGGCGCGGGATTTGGAACTGCCCAGCCCCATCAGCGCGACGGCGATCAGCATCAGGATGTTGTTGACCGGGCGGCCCCAGCCGGGCGGGTCATAGACCGGCACGAAATCCGACCCGCGAAACCCGATCACGATCAGCACCACCGAAATCAGGATGGTAAAGGCTATCGGCCCACGGGCGGCTTCGCCCATGCGGTCGGTCATCGCGACCCGGCGCGCCGGGGCCAGACGTTTGAACAGATGCGCGCCCCACCACAGGACGAGCCCCAGAAACAGTGCAAGTTGCCAGATCATGTTGCCAGCTCCAATGCTGCAATCGCTGCGGCCCTGGCCAATGTGGCGCGCGCCGTTGCGACATGCAGGTTCTCTACGATTCGACCATCTACCACAGCCACGCCCTGACCGGCAGCCTCGGCCTGTTCGAAAGCGTCGATCTGGCGCTGCGCCAGATCCACCTCATCGGGCGAGGGCGCGAAGACCTGGTTCGCGATCGCCACCTGCGCCGGGTGGATCAGGGTCTTGCCGTCGAATCCCAGGTCGCGGCCCTGTTCGGCCTCGGCGCGCAGCCCGTCATCGTCCTTGAACGCGTTGTAGACCCCGTCGATGCAGACCACGCCATGCGCGCGCGCCGCCAGCAGGCTGATCTGAAGGCTGGCCATCAGCGGCAGCCGGTCGGCGCGGAACCGGCAGTTCAGATCCTTGGCCAGATCGTTGGTGCCCAGCACGAACCCCGCGACCCGCGGGTGCGCCGCGATTTCCATGGCGTTGACGATGCTGCGCGGCGTTTCGATCATCGCCCAGACCGGCAGGTCGGGGCCGACAAGATCGGTCAGCGGCTTGATGTCCAGCGCGTTGTCGACCTTGGGCAGCAGGATCGCATCGGCGCCGACATCTGCCATGGCTGCGGCGTCAAGCGCGCCCCACTCGGTGTCCAGCGCGTTGATCCGCACGATCTTTGCCCGCGCGCCAAAGCCGCCCGCTTTCAGGGTCTGCGCCAGCAACGCCCGCGCATTGGCCTTTTCATCGACCGCGACCGCATCTTCGAGATCAAAGATGATCGCGTCCACCGCAAGCGTCCTTGCCTTGTCCAGCGCCCGTTCCTTCGAGCCGGGAATGTAAAGAACCGACCGGTATGGCCGCGTCGCATGATCCATGATTCCATCCCTTTTCGCACTTTTGCCTACCCCATCACGGGCAGGCGATGCTTCGCAAGTCCCGTAATGCCGCAGCGCAGAAAAAGCAATTGATTCAAAGGCGTTTCGGATTTTCCGGACCACCGCACGGGCCATTAACCAATTTTTTCATCTCCCTGCGCAATCTTGCCGTGTCGTCGGACGAGGGAGAACCACTTGCGGCAGGCCGCCGCCAGATCTCGGTGCAAAAGGGTCCGACTGCGATTGAACAGGGGCAGTGCCCGACCGCCGGTTTGCCCGGATGGCCCGGACGGACACACCCGCGAAGCCAAAGGGAATGACCCGATGAAACAGCAGTTTCTTGCACTTTCTCTGGGCGTCGGCGCGATGATCCTTGCGACCAACCACGCCTTCGCCCAAAGCCAGAACCGCAACTGCGCCGACCGGGCGCGCGTGGTGGAACGCCTTGCATCCGCCTATGGCGAAAGCCGCCAGTCGATCGGTCTGGGCGCCAACAATTCGGTGATCGAGGTGTTTGCCTCGTCCGAGACCGGCACCTGGACGATCACCGTCACTTCGCCTGCGGGAATGACCTGTCTGGTCGCCTCGGGCCAGGCCTATGAGGCCACCAAGGGCGATCTGACACCCGCCAAAGGCGTCGCGCTTTAAGGCGTTTCGCGTCAGGCGGCGTTCCTACGCAATGGCGTCATAGACAAGCTTCGTGCCCGCGATGGTCAGAAAGACGTAGATCAGCGTGAAGAACAGGCCCTCGGGCACGATACGGTGCAGATAGACACCCAGGAACGTGCCGGCGATCGCGACCGGCATCAGGTACAGCCCGGCCAGCCCGGTCTGCCAGGTCAGCAGGCCCAGCGTCAGGTACAGCGCCAGTTTCAGCATGTTGTTGATCCAGAACGTGATCACGGTCGTGGCCTGGTATTCCAGCTTGGTCAGCGGCTGCGACAGCATGTAGATCGACGTCACCGGCCCGCCGGCATGGGCGACGAAACTGGTGAATCCCCCCACCACCGAGAACGCCAGACCGGCGCGATCCGACATCGGCGCATCGCTTGCCCGCAGCCAGCCGCGCGCCCGCGCGATCTGGTAGGCGACAAAGCCGACCGCCAGCAACCCGATCAGAAACCGCAGCATGTCCGGGTTGGCCACCGTAAGCAGCGCCGCCCCGACGAACCCGCCAACCGTCGTGCCCAGGATCAGGATCCGCGCGACCCTGGGATCCCATTTGCCCCAATAGGGTTTCAGCGCGGTGAAATCTATCACCACCAGCAGCGGCAACATCAAGGCCGCCGCCTGCACCGGTTCGAGAATCAGCGTCAGCAGCGGAACGGCGGCAAACCCCACGCTGGACCCGAAACCGCCCTTTGACACCCCCGCGATCAGCACCGCCGGGATCGCCACGGCAAAAAACATCAAATCCAGTTCCATCGCGCCCGACTGCCCAAAGAATCTGTCAACCATAACCATTTACGCGGGCTTCTCCATCCCGGTATCTGCCTGCCGGCGGCCGATGCCGCAGTGCAGCGCCCTTGCACCGGACAGCACAAGGCACTACGCACACGGCCAACACCAAACCGGACCAAGGATAAATAAAATGGCCAGACCGAAAATCGCACTGATCGGGTCGGGACAGATCGGCGGAACGCTCGCCCATCTTGCCGCAATGAAAGAGCTTGGCGATGTTGTACTGTTCGACATTGCCGACGGGGTGCCGCAGGGCAAAGCGCTGGACATCGCGGAATCCGGCCCCGCCGAAGGTTTCGATGCGGCCATGTCAGGCACCACCGATTATGCCGATATCGCCGGGGCCGATGTCTGCATCGTCACCGCAGGTATCGCCCGCAAACCGGGAATGAGCCGCGACGATCTGCTGGGCATCAACCTGAAGGTCATGAAATCCGTTGGCGAGGGCATTGCCAAACACGCCCCCAATGCCTTCGTGATCTGCATCACCAACCCGCTGGATGCGATGGTCTGGGCCCTGCGCGAGTTTTCCGGCCTGCCACACGCCAAGGTCTGCGGCATGGCCGGCGTGCTGGACAGCGCCCGTTTCCGCCATTTCCTTTCGCTCGAATTTGGCGTGTCGATGCGCGACGTGACCGCCTTCGTGCTGGGCGGGCACGGCGATACGATGGTGCCGCTGGCGCGATATTCCACGGTTGCCGGCATTCCGCTGCCCGATCTGGTTTCCATGGGTTGGACCACGCAGGAAAAGCTTGACGCGATCGTCCAGCGCACCCGCGATGGCGGCGCCGAGATCGTCGGCCTGCTGAAGACCGGCTCTGCGTTCTACGCCCCCGCCACATCCGCCATCGAAATGGCCGAAGCCTATCTGAAGGACCAGAAGCGCGTGCTGCCCTGCGCAGCGCATGTCGATGGCCCCTATGGCCTGAAAGGCATGTATGTCGGCGTGCCCACGGTGATCGGCGCGGGCGGGATCGAGAAAGTCATCGACATCAAGCTGAACAAGGACGAACAGGCGATGTTCGACAGTTCGGTCGAGGCGGTCAATGGCCTGGTAAAAGCCTGCAAGGGCATCGACAGCAGCCTGGGCTGATCCACCCGATGCCCGAACAGACCTGCGGCTTTGTCTTTGCAGCGTCGGGCGCGGGCTTCAGCGATCTGGCGGCGCAGGCGGCACACAGTTTGCGCGCCACCCATCCGGGCGCGCAGATCGACCTGTTCACGGACCAGACCGATGTCAGCGATCCGTTCGACCGGGTCGTCGCGCTGGAGCAGTCCGGCCGCCGCCCCAAGTTCGAGTCGCTATCCCGCAGCCGGTTCGATCGCACGATCTATCTGGATGTCGATGTTTTCGTGCTTGCCGATATCAGCGATGTTTTCGGCATCCTCGACCGGTTCGATATCGCCGCGGCCCATGACCAGCACCTGAACAACGGCCATTGCGCGCAATTCTGGCGGATGCCGATGCCCGCTGCCTTTCCACATCTCAACAGCGGCGTTATCGCCACAAAGCGCGGCCCCGTGACCGACAAGCTGTTCCGGGATTGCGACCAGGCCTACCGGGATTCGGAACTGGGCATCGACCAGCCGATTTTCCGCGAACTCGTCTATCTCAGCGAGGCGCGGCTGGCGGTTCTTCCGGCGCAATACAACACGATGAACCTGCAACTGGTCGAGGCCTATGACCACGATCAGCCGGCGCCGCGGGTGATGCACATGTCGCTGCTGCACCGTCACCTGAACACCGATCTGCCGCGCGTCAGCACCCCGCGCCAGGCGGCAGGCCCGCAGATGTGGGCGCAAATCCAGCGGCTGCTTCAGGCAGACCGGGCGCTTGGCGGAACCCCGGGTTTCCGCGTCACCCGGCTTTGCGACCGGGGCGTCACCGGCCAGTTGCGCAGGTTCTGGCTAAATCTGTCGACCGATTTCGTGCGCCGCCGTCGCTGACACCGCGCGTTGGGCGCATTTCCGAAAGCATGGAATGTCTGACTACCGCATGCAGCGGAATCGCATTATCCTTGCCCACATGTTCAGACAAAGCCTTGCCGCCCTGATCCTGTTCGCCGCACCCGTCAGCGCGCAGGATTCGCTTGATATCTCTGCGACGCTGGCCCGGTCCGGGCTTGCCGCCACCGAAACCGCGCTGGCCGCCGATCAGGGCGACGCCAACGCGCGCTTCGCACTTGGCAGCGTCCGGTTTCTGCGTGCCGTCGAAAAGACCCTGCAACTGCGCTACCGCCATAACGCGACGCTGGATGACCTTGGCATTCCGGTGCTGCGCCTGCCGGTGCCGCCCAACCCGGATGCACAGCCGTTCTACCCGGCGCTGATCGCCGATCTGTTTGCCGGCCTGATCGCCGACATGGACGCGGCGCGCGCCGCATTGGACAGCGTCGAGGGCGACGTGGCGCTGACGATTGACCTTGCGGCGCTGTGGTTCGACATCAACGGCAACGCCAGCCGCGATGCCGGCGAAGGCGTGTTCGAGGTTGCCGGATCGGCACTGGCCCGCCGCCCCGGCGAGGCCGGAATGAACAGCATGCCGGATCTGTTGAACGTGCGTTTCGACACCGCCGATGTCGCCTGGCTGCGGGCCTATACGCATCTGTTGTCCGGAATCGGCGAACTGGTCATCGCGTTCGATCCGACCGATGTGATCGCCGAGGTGGGCACAAGCGTGACCTCGATGGCCGCCCTGCGCGGCACGGAAACGATGGACCGGTTCAGCTACCTGCGCCAGCAGGAACAGATGGTCGACATGTTCGCGATGATCTATGGCGCGCTGAACCGGGTGCCGGACGCCAGCCATACCGTTGCGGCGCGCGATCACCTGCTGGCGATGATCGCCGAAAACCGCGCCTTCTGGCAGGCGGTCGGGCTGGAAACCGACAACGCGGCAGAATGGATTCCGAATGCCAGGCAAAGCTCTGCGCTTGGATTTGAGCTTCCGCCCGACACGTCCGCGGTCTGGCTCGACGTGCTGAGCGATGCCGAGGCGGTCTTGACCGGCAAACTGCTGGTCGGGCACTGGCGCATCGAACCCGGCGGCGGCATCAATGTCGCGAAACTTCTGGAAAATCCGGTTGCCATCGACATCGTCACCTGGATTCACGGCCACGGCCTGTTGCCCTACATGGAATCCGGCCCCCTGATCGGCACCGCGAACCTGCGCCGGTTCGAGGCGATGTTCGGCGGTGATGCGTTGTTGTTCATGGTCTGGCTGAACTGACCGCGCGCCCCGGTACGCGCATCCGGGCAGCCATTGATTCTGCACGTAATTCGCGAAGCTCTGGAAAATTTTCGAGTTATGTGATCACACCGAAATTCATGTGATCACATAATGTCACTATTTCGCCCCTCTTGCGGCAAATTGCTGAATAGGCGTTTATTTCCCGGCATGGAACGTGCCAAATCGGCAAAAGCGACCGGCTTTCCCGCACATGGTTCTTTGGCCCTTTGCGCAAGCCCATGTGAAGCGAGGATAAAAACCTATGAACATCCACGAATACCAGGCCAAGGGGTTGTTGCGTTCCTACGGGGCTCCGGTCAGTGACGGGCGGGCCGTGCTGCGCGCCGAAGAGGCGAAAGCCGCCGCAGGTGAACTTGACGGGCCGGTCTGGGTCGTCAAGGCGCAAATCCACGCCGGCGGGCGCGGCAAGGGCAAGTTCAAAGAGGCCGACGCCGGCGAAAAGGGCGGCGTCCGGATCGCCAAATCGGTCGGCGAGGCAGAGGCAGAGGCCAAGGCAATGCTGGGCCGCACGCTGGTCACGCATCAGACCGGCCCGGCGGGCAAGCAGGTCAACCGCATCTACATCGAGGATGGCGCGAGCATCCAAACCGAACTTTACCTTGCCCTGCTGGTCGACCGGCAGACCAGCCGCATCAGCTTTGTCTGTTCGACCGAGGGCGGCATGGACATCGAGGAAGTCGCCGCCGAGACACCCGAGAAGATCCTGAGCTTCGCGGTCGATCCCGCCACGGGCTATCAGGCGTTCCACGGTCGCCGCATCGCGTTCATGCTGGGGCTGAGCGGCAAGCAGGTCAAACAATGCGTCGGTCTGATGGGCACGCTTTACCGGATGTTCATCGAAAAAGACATGGAGATGCTGGAGATCAACCCGCTGATCGTCACCACCGACGGCGATCTGAAATGTCTTGACGCCAAGATGGGATTCGACGGCAACGCGATCTACCGTCACCCGGACATCGCCGACTTGCGCGATGAATCCGAAGAGGATTCCAAGGAACTCGAAGCGTCCAAATACGATCTCAACTATATCGCGCTGGACGGCGAAATCGGCTGCATGGTGAACGGCGCCGGCCTTGCCATGGCGACGATGGACATCATCAAGCTGTACGGCGCCGAGCCGGCCAACTTTCTGGACGTCGGCGGCGGTGCGACCAAGGAAAAGGTGACCGAGGCGTTCAAGATCATCACCTCCGACCCGCAGGTCAAAGGCATCCTTGTCAACATCTTCGGCGGCATCATGCGCTGTGATGTGATCGCCGAGGGCGTGGTGGCGGCGGTGAAAGAGGTCGGCCTGAAAGTGCCCCTGGTGGTCCGCCTGGAAGGCACCATGGTCGCGGAAGGCAAGAAGATCATCAACGAAAGCGGCCTCGACGTGATCGCGGCGGACAACCTGAAGGACGGGGCGGAAAAGATCGTGAAGGCTGTCAAGGGGTGAGCGGCGATCCGGCCCGGCCGGTGAGACGTCTTGTGGACGTCTCTAGCCGCGAACGGGCGGAGCCCCGGGAGTGGCAGTCACCATGCCTTGGCTTTGGCGGTCTGAAATGCCGAAACCAAGACCGCCAACCGATGCAACACCGCAAGCCCGGGCAACCCGTATAACCAAAACTAAAACCAAAAAATGAGAAAAGAGGGAGACGACCAGTGGAAATGTTGAATGAGATCGTCGCACGCTTGCCGCAGCTTCTGTCGAGTGGCGAATTGCTGCCCGCCCTGCTGCTGATCGGCGCTGGAACCTCGATCTTTCTGATCGCCGACAATGGCGCGCAGGGGTTCGGTCTGCTGAACGGCATTTTTGTGATCCTGGGCTACCTGGCCGGCGCGCTGGTTACCGCCGCCGGGCTGTATCAGGCCTATCTGACCCTTGCCCCCGTCGCCGCCGCCATCCCGGTCGTGCCGGCCTCTTAGGAACTGGTTTCGTGCCCGAACGTCGACACTGCCCCATGGCCGCGAACCTGCCGGCGCATCGACAAAGACAAAGAACAACAAGACTCGCTGCCCCGCAGGGCACCGCAGACAGTAGGAAAAGGACGCCAGCATGGCCGTACTCGTAGACGAAACCACCAAAGTCATCTGCCAGGGCTTCACCGGCAGCCAGGGCACGTTTCATTCCGAACAGGCCATCGCCTATGGCACGAAGATGGTCGGCGGCGTGACGCCGGGCAAGGGCGGGCAGACGCATCTTGACCTGCCGGTGTTCAATTCCGTTCACGAGGCGATGGCGGCAACCGAGGCCAACGCATCGGTCATCTACGTCCCGCCCCCCTTCGCCGCGGACAGTATTCTGGAGGCGATCGACGCCGAAATGCCGCTGATCATCTGCATCACAGAGGGCATCCCGGTGCTGGACATGATGCGCGTCAAACGCGCGCTGGACGGGTCCGCCAGCCGCCTGATCGGGCCCAACTGCCCCGGCATCATCACACCCGACGCCTGCAAGATCGGCATCATGCCCGGCCATATCCACAAGCGCGGGTCGGTGGGCGTGGTCAGCCGCTCGGGCACGCTGACCTACGAGGCCGTCAAGCAGACGACCGATGTCGGGCTTGGCCAGTCCACCTGCGTCGGCATCGGCGGCGACCCGATCAAGGGCACCGAGCATATCGACGTGCTGGAATGGTTCCTGGCCGACCCGGAAACCCAAAGCATCATCATGATCGGCGAGATCGGTGGATCGGCCGAGGAAGACGCCGCGCAGTTCCTGAAGGACGAGGCCAAGAAGGGCCGGTCCAAACCCACCGCCGGCTTCATCGCGGGTCGCACCGCACCGCCGGGTCGCCGCATGGGCCATGCCGGCGCCATCGTCGCCGGTGGCAAGGGCGGTGCCGAGGACAAGATCGACGCCATGCGCAGCGCCGGAATCATCGTCGCCGAAAGCCCGGCAGGTCTGGGCGAGGCCGTGCTGGAAGCAATCGGGTAAGCAAACTGCAGGGTGCGCGCTCCCGCGCACCACCCACCCGCCAGAGATGCGCTGGAACGCACATCCTACGAAGGGACCAAAGCAATGACCGAACACTCCGCCAATGACCAGTTCCACGCCTCGTCCTTCATGCAGGGGCACAACGCGGAATACCTGGAACAGCTTTACGCGCGCTATGCCAATGACCCCGGCGCGGTCGATGCCGCCTGGGTCAGCTTTTTCAAGCAGATGGGCGATGACGAGGTCTCGGTCAAACGCGAGGCCGCCGGGCCGTCCTGGGCGCGCACCGACTGGCCGCCCGCCCCCAATGACGAACTGACCGCCGCGCTAGATGGACAATGGGCGAAAGAGCCCGAAGCCGCGCAAAAGAAGATCGCCGCCAAGGCCGCCGAAACCGGCGTCAGGGTCGATGACGAATCCATCAAGCGCGCGGTTCTGGACAGCCTGCGCGCGCTGATGCTGATCCGTGCCTATCGTATTCGTGGCCATCTGGTGGCCGACCTTGACCCGTTGCGCATGCGCGAACAGAACCCGCACCCGGAACTCGACCCGAAATCCTACGGCTTCACCGATGCCGATCTCGACCGGCCGATTTTCCTCGACAACGTGCTGGGGCTGGAATTCGCCAGCCTGCGCGAGATCCTAAGCATCGTGACACGCACCTACTGCGGCACCTTCGCGCTGCAATACATGCATATCTCGAACCCCGCAGAGGCCGGCTGGCTGAAGGAGCGCATCGAAGGTTTCGGCAAGGAAATCCAGTTCACCCGCGAGGGCCGCAAGGCGATCCTGAACAAGCTGGTCGAGGCCGAGGGTTTCGAAAAATTCCTGCATGTCAAATACATGGGCACCAAGCGCTTTGGCCTTGATGGTGGTGAAAGCCTGGTTCCCGCGATGGAACAGATCATCAAGCGCGGCGGCCAGCTGGGTGTGCGCGACATCGTCATCGGCATGCCGCACCGGGGCCGTCTCAGCGTGCTGGCCAATGTCATGCAGAAGCCCTACAGGGCGATCTTCAACGAATTTCAGGGCGGATCTTTCAAGCCCGAGGATGTCGATGGCTCGGGCGATGTGAAATATCACCTCGGCGCGTCGTCCGACCGCGAATTCGACGGCAACACCGTGCACCTGTCGCTGACCGCCAACCCAAGCCATCTGGAGGCGGTGAATCCGGTGGTTCTGGGCAAGGCACGCGCCAAGCAGGACCAGAACAGCGATCACCTGCGCATCAGCTGCCTGCCGATCCTGCTGCATGGCGATGCAGCATTTGCCGGTCAGGGCGTGGTGGCGGAATGTTTCGGGCTAAGCGGCCTGCGCGGGCACATGACCGGCGGCACCATGCATATCGTCGTCAACAACCAGATCGGCTTTACCACGGCACCGCATTTCAGCCGGTCCAGCCCCTATCCGACCGACATCGCGCTGATGGTCGAGGCGCCGATCTTTCACGTCAACGGAGACGACCCCGAGGCGGTGGTGCATGCCGCCAAGGTGGCGACCGAGTTCCGCCAGAAATTTCACAAGGACGTGGTGCTGGATATCTTCTGTTATCGCCGCTTCGGGCATAACGAAGGCGACGAGCCGATGTTCACCAACCCATTGATGTACAACAACATCAAAAGCCACAAGACCACCTTGTCGCTGTATACAGAGCGGCTGGTCAAGGACGGGCTGATCCCCGAGGGCGAAATCGAGGATATGAAGGCTGCGTTTCAGGCCTATCTGAACGAGGAATTCGAGGCCGGAAAGGATTATCGCCCCAACAAGGCCGACTGGCTGGATGGTCGCTGGTCGCATCTCGACAAGCAGGGCGAAAGATACCAGCGCGGCAAGACCTCTATCAAAGAGAAACTGTTCAACGAAATCGGCAACGCGCTGACCCGCGCGCCGGACGGGTTCGGGCTGCACAAGACGGTCGGGCGGCTTCTGGAAACCAAGGCGACGATGTTCGAGACCGGCAAGGGCTTTGACTGGGCGACGGCAGAGGCGCTGGCCTTTGGGTCCTTGCTGACCGAGGGCTACAAGGTGCGTCTGGCCGGACAGGACAGCACGCGCGGCACCTTCAGCCAGCGGCATTCGGGGCTGATCGACCAGAACACCGAAGACCGCTACTATCCGCTGAACAACATCCGCGACGGGCAGGCGCAGTACGAAGTCATCGACTCGATGCTGTCGGAATACGCGGTGCTCGGGTTCGAATACGGCTACAGCTTGGCCGAACCCAACGCACTGACCCTGTGGGAGGCGCAGTTCGGCGATTTCGCCAATGGCGCCCAGATCATGTTCGACCAGTTTATCTCGTCGGGCGAAAGCAAGTGGCTGCGCATGTCGGGCCTCGTCTGCCTGATGCCGCATGGCTACGAGGGTCAGGGGCCGGAACATTCCAGCGCCCGGCTGGAACGGTTCCTGACCATGTGCGGCGGCGACAACTGGATCGTGGCCAACTGCACCACGCCGGCGAACTATTTCCACATCCTGCGCCGCCAGCTGCATCGCAGCTATCGCAAGCCGCTGATGCTGATGACGCCGAAGTCGCTGCTGCGCCACAAGATGGCGATCAGCGAAAAGGAAGACTTCACCACCGGGTCCAGCTTTCACCGGGTGCTTTGGGATGACGCCGAAAAGGGCAATTCCGACACCCGGCTGGTCAGCGACGCCAAGATCAAGCGCGTGGTGATGTGTTCCGGCAAGGTCTATTACGACCTTCTGGAACGGCGCGACGCGGAAGGGATCGACGATGTCTATCTGATGCGCGTCGAACAGTTCTATCCGTTCCCGGCGCTGAGCCTGGTGAAGGAACTCGATCGGTTCAAGAAGGCGGAGATGATCTGGTGCCAGGAAGAGCCCAAGAACCAGGGCGGCTGGTCGTTCATCGAACCGAACCTGGAATGGGTGCTGACCCGCATTAAGGCAAAACACAAACGTCCCGGCTATGCCGGGCGGCAGGCGTCGGCCTCGCCCGCGACGGGGCTCGCCAGCCAGCACAAAGCACAACAAGCCGCGCTCGTGAACGATGCGCTGACGATCAAAGGGTAATCATATGTCTGTAGAAGTCCGCGTCCCGACGCTTGG
>JAJDOB010000238.1 GCA_022340385.1 Rhodobacter sp. | reverse complement strand
AATCCAGGCCGATCTGGGGCTGGAGGTGCAGCTTCTGGTGGTCGGCACCGGGCAGGCGCTGCGCCTTGGCCGGGCCGGAGATGTCGACGCGATTCTGGTGCATTCGCGCGCCGCAGAAGAGGCGTTTGTCGCCGAAGGCTTTGGCACGCATCGCCGGGAAATCATGTATAACGACTTTGTCCTGATCGGCCCCGCCGATGATCCGGCCAGTGCGGGCCAGGCCGATGGCATCGCCGCCGCGCTGACCCGCGTGGCGGACTCCGGCGCCGTTTTCGTCAGCCGTGGCGATGACAGCGGCACTCATCGGCGCGAACTGTCGCTTTGGAAGACCGCTGGCGTCGATACCGAAACCGCCGACCCGGCATGGTATCGCGCCGCCGGGGCCGGGATGGGCGCGACGCTGAACGTCGCCTCCGGCATGGGCGCCTATGTGCTGGCCGATCGCGCAAGCTGGTTGAATTTCGCCAACAAGGACGGGCTGAAGATCCTGTTCCAGGGCGACCCGGCGCTGTTCAATCAATATGCCTATCTGCCGGTCGATCCCGCGCGCCATCCGCACGTGAAGGCCGCGCTTGCGCAGAAGCTGGAAAACTGGCTGGTCTCTGGCAGGGCGCAGGCGATGATCGGGGCCTATTCGATCGACGGTCAGACCCTGTTCACCCCGAATGCCACCAGCGACGGGCAGGCCACCGATGGCTGAAGCCGTGCATCGGCTGCCGGTGTGTCGGTGCGGCGGACGCCCGGCGGAGTCCGGAATCGATTCCGATTCCGGTCTGCCCGCATGATCATCGCCCCCGATCCCGAAAACCCGCGCCTGACCCGTGCGGTTCAGGGCGTCGATCAGAACGGCGTTGCGGCAACGCTGAACGTTGTCATGGAACGCCCGCTGACGATCTATCTGAACGGGCAGGAAATCGTGACCGCGATGACCATCGGCGACTACCCGGAATACCTTGCGTTGGGATTTTTGTTGAATCAAAGGATGTTACGGCCCGAAGACGATGTGACGGGTATTGATTATGACGAAGAGCTTGAGGTGGTGGTGGTCCGCACCGCGCGCCAGACCGACTATGAGGACAAACTGAAAAAGAAGACCCGCACCTCGGGCTGCGCGGTCGGCACCGTATTCGGCGACATGATGGAGGGGCTGGAGAATGTGAAACTGCCCGCAACCCCTTGTCGGACCTCGCATCTTTACGCCCTTGCCCAGCAGATCAACACCATGCCCAGCCTTTACCTGCACGCCGGGGCGATTCATGGAACGGTTCTGTGCCGCGACGACAAGCCTTTGGTTTACATGGAGGATGTTGGCCGCCACAACGCGGTCGACAAGATCGCGGGCTGGATGTTCCAGTCTGGCGAAACCGCCGGCGACAAGACGCTGTACACCACCGGCAGGCTGACCTCGGAGATGGTGATCAAGACCGCGATGATGGGTATCCCGGTGCTGGCGTCACGGTCGGGATTCACTGCCTGGGGTGTTGAAATTGCGCGGAAAATCGGCCTGACGCTGATCGGCCGCATGCGTGGCAAGCGGTTCATGTGTCTTGCGGGCGAGGATCGCCTGATCTGGGACGCCGACCTTGCCGCGATGCCCGACGAGGACCGCAGGCATCGCCGGAAAAGTGCCGATGTCGGCTAGGGTTCCGGGCATCATACTGGCGGGCGGGCTGGCGCGGCGTATGGGCGGCGGCGACAAGTCCCTGTTGCCGCTTGGCAAAGACACGGTGCTGTCGCATGTCATCGGGCGTCTGCGCCCGCAGGTCACTGAAATCGCGTTGAACGCCAACGGCGATCCGGCGCGTTTCGACCGGTACGAATTGCCGGTGCTGCCGGATTCCGAACCCGGTTTTCCCGGACCGCTGGCCGGCGTTCTGGCCGGGCTTGACTGGGCCGCGGCACGGGGCGCGGAACATATCGTCACCGTCGCTGCCGACACGCCGTTCTTCCCCGAAAACCTTGTGAAGAAACTCTTGCAAGCTGCTGAAACGCAGGGAAAACCCATTGCGCTTGCGGCCACTCTGGATCCGGAACGCGGGCTGTTGCGGCACCCGACTTTCGGGCTTTGGCCGGTTGCCTTGCGCGAAGACCTGCGCGCGGGGCTGCGCGGCGGCTTGCGCAAGATCGTCGCCTGGACAGATCAGCATGGCGCGGCGGCGGCCGAATTTTCCACCGCGCCGTTCGACCCGTTCTTCAACCTCAACACGCCGGAAGATATGGTGCAGGCCGAAAGCCTGCCAAGGACATGTGATTGATGGAAATTTTTGGCATCATCGGCTGGAAGAATTCCGGCAAGACCGGGCTAATGGAACGGCTTGTCGCCGAACTGACCCGGCGCGGGTTTTCGGTGTCTACCATCAAACATGCGCATCATGCCTTTGACATCGACCAGCCCGGCAAGGACAGCCATCGCCACCGACTGGCCGGCGCAAACCAGGTGCTGCTGGCGTCGTCCAGACGTTGGGCGCTGATGAGCGAATTGCGCGACGCGCCCGAACCGACGCTGGCAGAGCTGCTGGCGAAACTCTCGCCCGTCGATCTGGTGCTGATCGAGGGCTACAAACGCGATTCCCATCCGAAGATAGAGGCGCATCGCGCGGCCAACGGCACGCCGTTGATCGCAGCCGATGATCCGACCGTGCTGGCGGTGGCAAGTGACACCGAACATGGCGATCTGGCGGCTCCGGTGCTGCATCTGGATGCCACGCAGGAGATCGCGGATTTCATCCTGCGGGCGACCGGCCTGCAAGGCCTTGAAAAGACCGCCTGATGCAGCCGCCGCGCCTGAAGAACGACTGTTTCGCATTGCCCCCCGGGGTGCACTGGACCCCGGTGGACCAGGCGCATGCCCGGCTGCGCGCAAATCTGCATTGCGTGACCGCAACCGAAACCATCCGCGTGACGGCTGCCGAGGGCCGGTTCCTTGCGACGGACGTGCGGGCGGTTCGGGCCAGCCCGCCGGCAGCCAATTCCGCCGTCGATGGCTACGGGTTTGCCGGGCCGGCGGGCGACGGCGTGCAGATATTGCCGCTTGCCAGCGGACGGGCGGCGGCGGGCGTGCCGTTCGACGGCCGGGTCGGGGCCGGGCAGGCGCTGCGCATCCTGACCGGGGCGTCATTGCCGCCCGGGGCCGACACCGTGGTGCTGCAAGAGGACGTGACCGCCGAGGATGGTCGCATCGCCTTTCACGGACCGTTGAAGCGAGGCGCCAACACCCGTGCGGCGGGCGAGGATGTGGTGGATGGCGCGGTCGTGCTGCCGGCAAGAACCCGTTTGCGAGCTCAGGAGCTTGCGATACTGGCGGCCACCGGCGTGCAGGATGTCAGCGTTCACAGGCCCTTGCGCGTCGGCGTCCTGTCAACGGGGAATGAGCTGTGCGAGGTCGGCAAGACCGCCACGGCGTCGCAGATTTATGATGCCAATCGCCCGATGCTGTTGTCGCTTGTCGAACGCTGGGGGTTTGGGGCGGTCGATCTGGGGCATGTCGGTGACGATCGCGACGCGTTGCGCGCGCGGCTGGACGCCGGGGCGGGCAAGGCGGATGTGATCCTGACATCGGGCGGCGCGTCGGCGGGCGACGAAGACCATGTTTCGGCCCTGTTGGGCGAAACCGGCTCGGTCGAGCTTTGGCGTATCGCGATCAAACCGGGGCGGCCGCTGGCGCTGGGGATCTGGCAAGGCGTGCCGGTGTTCGGGCTGCCGGGCAACCCGGTGGCGGCCTTCGTCTGTACGCTGATCTTCGCGGAACCGGCGTTCAGGGTGCTGGCGGGCGGCGACTGGCGCGTGCCGCAGGGGTTCCAGGTGCCGGCGGCGTTTGCAAAGACCAAGAAGCCCGGACGGCGCGAATATCTGCGCGCGCGTATCAACCCGGACGGCGCCGCCGAGGCGTTCAGATCGGAAGGGTCGGGGCGGATCTCGGGGCTGGCCTGGGCCGATGGGCTGGTCGAACTTGACGATGGCGCGCGCAAGATCGCACCGGGCGACATGGTCCGTTATATCCCGTTCACCAGCTTCGGCTTTGACTGAACCGGGAATCAAAAGTGCCGCCCGATTGGGCGGCACGACCTGAATGCGTTCCGGAACCGATCGGGCCTAGCGGCCCCAGCTGCGTACCGCGCCGCAGTCCATATGCACGAAGTTGGAACCCGAGTAGCGCCCGACACCACCGGCCCGGCAGGCAGCAGCGGCCTTTGCCATCTGGTCGACCGAGCGCGACTTCAGTCGCAGATCGGCCGCCTGACCCTTCATGTGCAGCGAATTCTTCGCCACCCCGCGCGAGCGTGCCCGCAGCATCGCGTTGGTCGCCGGTGTGCGATACCCCGACAACAGCATGTACGGCTCGTGGATGCCCATGAGGTTGTGCGAGGCGGCCATGATATCGACCGTGCGCATGTCCATCGACTTGGTCTTGTCAGAGCGCCAGTCGCGCATGAAATAGTTGATCTCGGTGATCACATCCTTGATGTACTCGCCCTCGATCCAGTAGATCGTGTCGATACTTTCGCCGGTGCGGCCGGAATACATGCGGACGCGGCGAATGTCGCCTGCGCCCCGCAAAAGCCCTGCTGCATTGGAGAATGTCGGTGCCGCCACCACCGCTGTTGCTGCGAATGCACCCAAAAGCGCACGCCGCGAAAGGCCTGTCGAACTGTCTGTCGTCATTGCTGTCCTGCGCGTCCCGTCGCTTGCCTACTGCCGCTGTGTCGCGGCTTGTTTAGTTGCCCATCCCCAGGCGCAGGTTCGATATGACACAAATGAACTATTTAACCAAGTCGGCCAGAGCGTGAATTTGGCCTGCGCCCGTGGATCGGCGGAAATTTGCCAAAAATTCGTTTTAGCTTGGTTAATTGCAGGATGTAGCGAATGCGTTGCGCGAATAAGACAGTTTCAGGGCTTACAGATTTGTGATCGTTCAAGCCGTGGTGTACTGCGATAAACTGGCCCCAAGATATGCGCGAGTCGCAGGGTAGTGAGAAGGATAAGATGATGGTTTCCGCATTTCGGATGCGTTCCGGTATTTGGCATTTGACGGCCATTGCCTTGATTGGATTGATTCTTTTTGTCGCAGGTCCGGCAAAGGCGCAAGTAACGCCGTTCATGCAGGCAGTCGCCGAGTCTGCCGCGAAAGACGCCGATATCGCGGCATTCTACAAGGCCAACGGTTACAAGCCGATCTGGACCGGCAAGGGCAGCAAGGACAGGAATCGCCGTTCCGCGTTGTTGAAGGTGCTGAAAAACGCAGGCGATCACGCTTTGCCCGTCGGCTCTTACAACATCGAGTTGCTGGAAACCAACCTGCGCAAGATCGACTCGCAGCGCGAGCTGGGCCAGATCGAGGTCGAGCTGTCGCGGATTTTCCTGAAATACGCCCGCGACCTGCAGACCGGCATCCTGACACCGCGCAAGATCGACAGTGGCATCGTGCGCACCGTCCCGCTGCGCGATCGCACCAAGCTGCTTGCCGCCTTCGCGAAATCCTCGCCGACCGGATTCCTGCGGGCGCTGCCGCCGAAAAACCCGGAATACACCAGGCTGCTGAAGGCAAAGATGATGCTGGAAAAGCAGTTGGGCAAGGGCGGCTGGGGCGCGCAAGTGCCCGCCAAGTCACTGAAACCCGGTGACAGCGGCGGCGCCGTCGTGGCGCTGCGCAACCGGATGATCGCCATGGGCTATATGAAGCGTTCCGCGACGCAGACCTATGACGCGGCGCTTCAGAAGGCGGTACAGCTGTTCCAGTTCGACAACGGTCTGACAACCGATGGCGTTGCCGGTCCCGGCACGATGGTGGAGATCAACAAGCAGATCGAGGATCGCCTGCCGTCGATTATCGTCGCCATCGAGCGCGAGCGCTGGATGAACATCCCGCGCGGCAAGCGGCATGTCTGGGTCAACCTGACCGATTTCACCGCTGCGATCGTGGACAATGACAAGGTGACATTCCAAACCCGTTCGGTGGTCGGCAAGAACGAAAGCGACCACCGGTCGCCCGAGTTTTCCGACATGATGGAATACATGGAGATCAACCCGAACTGGAACGTCCCGCGTTCGATTGCGCGCAACGAATACCTGCCACGGATGATCGCCAATGGCGGTGCCGCAGCAGGGCATCTGCAACTGGTCGACGGGCGCGGGCGCGTGGTCAGCCGCAGTTCGGTGGACTGGTCGAAATACAATACCAGCAACTTCCCCTATGACCTGCGTCAGCCGCCCAGCAACGGCAATGCGCTGGGTCTGGTGAAGTTCATGTTCCCCAATCCGTACAACATCTATCTGCACGACACGCCGTCCAAAAGCCTGTTCGCGCGCGAAGTCCGCGCATTCAGCCACGGTTGCATCCGTCTGAATGATCCGTTCGATTTCGCCTATGAGATACTGGGCCGGCAAACCAACGATCCGGTGGGCCTGTTCCAGAGTCATCTGAAATCCGGGCGCAACACGCGGATTACTCTGGAAAATCCGATTCCGGTGCATCTGGTCTACCGGACGGCGTTCACCTCTGCGAAGGGCCGGCTGAGTTTCCGCCGTGACGTCTATGGCCGGGATGCCCGCATTTTCAACGCTCTGGTTCAGGCCGGGGTGGTGATGCGCGCGGTTCGCAGCTAAATCTTACGCA
>JAJDOB010000186.1 GCA_022340385.1 Rhodobacter sp. | reverse complement strand
CAAGACCGGTTGAATGGCTTTTGGCCAATGCCCCGGTCGACCCCGATTGGTGCCTGATACATGCCACCCACATGACCGATGTCGAAACCGTCGCGCTGGCGCACAGCGGCGCGGTTGCCGGGCTGTGCCCGATCACCGAATCCAATCTTGGCGACGGGCCGTTCAACGGACCGGGGTTTCTGAAGGCCGGGGGCAGGTTTGGCGTCGGGTCGGATTCCAACGTGCGCATCTCCCTGACCGAGGAATTGCGCACGCTGGAATACTCGCAGCGTCTGCGCGACCTTGGGCGCAACATCTTCATCGCGGGCGAAGGATCGGTGGGCGAGGCGATCTACCTCGGTGCCGCACAGGGCGGCGCGCAGGCGCTTGGGCGACAGTCCGGGAACATCGCGCCGGGGCAACTGGCCGATCTCGTCGCGATTGACAGCGCCGATGCGTCGCTTTGTGCCCTGCGCCCCGATCAATTGCTCGACGGGTTGGTCTTTGCGGCCCATGACCGCGTTGTGACAGATGTCTGGAGCGCCGGACGCCACAATGTGCAATCCGGCCGGCACGTGCGGCACGACGCGATCACCGCCGGGTACCGCGCCGCGATGGCAGACCTGTCGGCCAGCCTGTGAAAGAACCCACCTTGGACACCGTGAAGAGAACCGGCTTTCTGGCCATCAAGACAGAGGTGATCCGCCGTATCCATCGCGGCATCTGGCCACCGGGCACCCTGCTGCCGACCGAGGTGGAACTGGCCGCCGAATTCGGCGTCGCCCGCGCCACGGTGAACCGCGCATTGCGCGAGCTGGCCGAACAGGGGCTGGTGGATCGCAAGCGCAAGAGCGGCACCCGGGTCAACATCCTGCCCGCCAGATTCGCCCGTTTCGAAGTGTCGCTGGTGCGCCAGACCATCGAAGACCTGAACGCGGCCTACCGGTACGCCCTTGTGCACAGATCGCTTGGCCCCGCCCCCGGCTGGCTGGCTTCGCAATTGTCACTGCGCCCCGACCAGCAGGCGATGTATCTGAAATGCATGCATTATGCCGACAACCGCCCGTTCCAGTTCGAAGAACGCTGGATCATGATCGACACGGTGCCAACCGTGCTGGAGGCCGACCTGGAAACCATCGGCCCCAACGAATGGCTGCTGCGCGAGGTTCCGTTCACCGATGCGGAAATCAACCTGTCCGCCGTCGGCGCCGATGCGGAACTGTCGGAATTTCTGGGCACGCCGGCGGGCACGCCGCTGTTCCGGCTGGAACGCACGACCTGGTTGGACGGTCAGACCGTGACCTTCGTGCGCATGACATTCCGGCCCGGCTACACGATGATGACCCGGTACTGAACGAAGTCTCGTTGCCGGTTCGCATTGCCAACGGCACCGATGCACTAGCGTTTTGCGGCGTAATAGGCGACGCGCCGTTCGAGGTAGGCGAAGAACTCCGATATGGTAAACGCCAGGGCGAACAGCACGATCAGCACTGCCCAGAAATGCGCCATCAGGAAGTTTGACGAATACAGTTCGAACAGGGCGCCGAACCCGACGATAGAGATCAGAAGCTGGCCGATGATCACGCCCTTGACCGCCCGGATCACGCCGATGCGCACGCCGCCCAGAATTTCTGGCAGCGCCGCCCAGACGTAGATCTTGAAAAACGCGTCCCACGGCGAAGCCCCGAAACTGCGCGCCATGTCGATCAGTGACCGGTTGATCTGCATCACCCCGGCGCGGGCGTTCAGGATGATGATCCAGATCGCGAACAGCGTTGTGGTTATGATGATCGACTTCATGCCAAAGCCGAAAAGCACCATCAGAACCGGCACCAGCGCTGTCAGCGGCGCGCTGAGGAACATGTTGACCCAGGGCAGCAGCAATTCGTCCAGCAGGCGGCTTTTGCCCATGAAAATTCCGGTCGGCACGCCAATCACGATGGCAAAGAACACGCCTGCCCCAAAGGCATAGGCGGTTTCATACAGCGCCTTCTGGAAGGCCGGCGTTCCGATCACTTCGAACAGGGTCGCGATCACTTCCGACAGCGGCGGAATGAAAAACGTCATACCCGACTGGCCGATGATTTCCCACAACAGGCCCCAGACCAGCAGCGATGACATGCCCGGCAGACGGTATCCGAAAACCTTCATCGCCCCTATTCCACGTAGTTTCGCAACGAGGCCCAAATCTCGTCAACGATATCCAGATATTCGGGGTCGCGGCGGATGTTGTCGACGCCCTTGTCGCGGAATCCGCTGGGGCGGATGATTTCCGACACCCGGCTCGGGCGCGGCAGAAGAATGGCAATCTGGTCAGAGACATAGACCGCCTCTTCGATTGAATGGGTGACGAAGATGAAGGTCTTGTTCTCGTTCTGCACCAGGTTCAGAAGGTCTTCCTGAAACTTGCGCCGGGTCTGTTCGTCGACGGCCGAGAACGGCTCGTCCATCAGCAGGACCTGCGCGTCGACCGACAGCGCGCGCGCCAGCCCGACGCGCTGGCGCATACCGCCCGACAATTCGTGCGGAAAGCTGTTTTCGAACCCAGCAAGACCGACATCGGCGATGTATTTGCCGGCCACGCTTTCACGTTCGGATTTCGCCACACCGCGCAGTTCCAGCCCGAAAGCGACATTGCGCATCACGCTTGCCCAGGGCAGCAGCGCGAAATCCTGGAACACGAACGCCCGGTCCGGCCCGGGCCCGGTGATCGCCTTGCCGTTGACTTCGATCTCGCCCGCGGTCGGCTCCAGCAGCCCGGCGATGATTTTCAGCAACGTGGTCTTGCCGCAGCCCGACGGCCCCAGCAGCGACGTCAGTTGGCCGCGCGGAAATTCCAGCGTCAGATTCTTCAACGCTTCGACATCGCCGTAATTCTTCGACACTCCGCGCACGGCAACGGCGTTGTCGGTCAGCGGCTGGGCAGTTTCGAAGGCTTGTCTAGTCTGAGGCGTAACCACGGTTATTTCCTTCGAACAGGGTGTTTTCCAGTTTTTCCAACAGGTTCAGAAAAACGACAGCCAGCAGGATGATCGAAAAGATGGCGGCGTACATGCTGGGGTAATCGGCGATTGACCGGCTGAAGGTGATAATGTCGCCGACGCCGGTGGGGGTGATTTTCAGCTCTGACAGGATCGCGCCGATGAACCCGGCAGACACGCCCAGGCGCAGCCCCGAAAAGATGATCGGCGAGGCCGAGGGCAGGATGATCTTCAGGATCACCGCGCGATCGGAGGCCAGAAACGACCGCCCCATTTCCTTGATCGATTCCGGTGTATTGCGCACTGCGCTGGATGTGTTCAGTACGATCACCGGCATTGCCATGATGCAGACCACGAACACCTTGGAGGTCAGCCCGATGCCGTAGGCCATCACCAGTATCGGGATCAGCGCGGCCAGTGGCGCCGCCTGCATCACGATGAAGATCGGCGAAAACATCCAATCGAAAACCGAACTGAGCCCGATCCAGAGCCCAAGCACGATCCCCAAAATCGCGGAAATCGCCACCCCGATCACCAGCGGTTTCAGGGTTTCGCCATAGGCGGCAAACAACGTCCCGTCAAAGGTCATCCGGGCCAGCGCCGACATCGATTCCAGAAAGGTCGGAAATGCATAGCTGACCGGAATGCGGCCCGCGATCTCCCACGCGCCAAAGACGATCACCGCAGACAGCAGCTTCAGGTACGTGGATCGGTTCGACATGATGCAGGATCCGGTTGCGCGGGCAAGAAAGGCGTGACTCCGCCGCCGCGTTTCCGGGCGGCGGGGCGGGGATCGCTTATTTCATCAATGCTTTGTCCAGCGGCGCCAGATACCAGAAATCCTCGATGTTGAGGCTCATCGCGTCGCCTTCCAGCTGACCGGCAGCGGAATACCATTCCATATCCGCCTTGGCGGCTTTCACGCCGCCGCCGTTGGGGTCGTAAAGTCCGCCCTCGACCGCGTCGGTGTAAAATCCGTCCAGCTCTGCCAGTATCTCGGCCGGCAACTGGCCGATCGGACCATCGGGGTCGGTTTCGCGGCGGATGATCGTCGGGTCCTTGGCCATGTCCTGCCAGGTGCTGACCAGCGCGCCGACAAAGATGTTCACCGCGTTCTCGTTCGCCTTGATCCAGTCCAGATTGGCGAACAGCGCCTCGTCGCTGGCGTCCACCTCGAACATCGGCAGTACGTTGAACTTGTCACCGGCCTGCTTCATCAGCTTGTTCTTGTTGGACAAATCAATGATCGTCGCATCGGCCTGGCCACTGATCAGCGCCACGACGCGGTTGGCAGAACCCGGCACGTAAGAGCGTTCGCCAAACTTGATGCCGATCTTGTCCTCGATCACGTTGGCGATGGAATCGGTGCCGCCGCCGCGCGAATGCAGCAGGATCGGTTCGCCGTCCAGGTCTTCCAGCTTGCTGTATTTCTTCGAACTGACCGGGAAGAATTTCAACTTCGACAGCTGAAACACGATGCGGATCGGCGCCTTGGAACGCTGCATCGCCGCATACGGCGTCCCGAACCCGATATCCATCTGCCCGCTCAGCACAGCCTGGATCGCCAGTTCCTCGTCTGAGAACGCGGTCCATTCGTAATCCAGCCCGTTGGCCTTGGCACGATCCAGCGCCACGAAGAACGCCGCCAGTTCGTCAGACGGGGTTTCCGCAAGGGCAATGCGGATCTTGTCGGCCTGCGCGGCAGACATCATCAGACTTGCGGCCAGTGGCATTGCCACCAGCGTCGAGGCCAGTTTCTTGATCAGGGTTTTCATGGTTCTCCTCCCAGAGATTAAGTTTTGACCGCCGGTCGTTTTCGGGAATGGGGCTGATCGCCCTTCTTGCTCCCTTTTCGGCAGCCCTGCCGTCATACCTCTCCAAACAATCTGTCCGATACGGATCCGATATGCTGGCGCATCGCCAGTTGCGCCGCAGCCGGGTCGCGCGCCTCGATTGCGGCTGCGATCCGGTCGTGTTCCTGGAAACTTGAATGTTCTGCCGGCGGGCGGGCCGAGCCGCGGACCACAGTGCCACCGGCGACGGCACGGCGGACATGGTTCAACTGATCGAACAGCGACAGCAACAGGATATTGTCCGATGCTTCGGCCACCGCCCGGTGAAACAGGTCATCCTGCGCCTCGTAATCGGCCCAGGTCGTTGCCGACCGCGCCGCGTCGCGGGCGCGCAGAATGCGGGTGATCGCCCCGCGCGACGCATGAATCGCCGCTTCGCGCGCCAGCGACGGTTCGACACACAGTCGCGCCTGTATCATACGGACCGGGGTCAATTGCTGCGCAAGCGCAGCAACCGCGCCGTCCCCGACAGCCGCCTGCCCGGCCACGAATGTTCCCTTGCCGACGTGGCGCCAGATCGCGCCTTCGCGTTCCAGCGCGTCAAGCGCCTTGCGCAGGATCGACCGGCTGATCCCCAGATCGCCGATCAGTTCGCGTTCGGGTGGCAACCGGTCGCCCGGCGCATAGGATCCCGCGTCAATGAACGCCCGCAGCGCGGCAACCGCATCCTGCTGCTCTGACGGCTCACGCAGTGCCAGAGTCGTCATGGTTTCGGAGAATTGGTTGACCAAAGGTGCCATATTGGTCTGATTATCGCTGAATTTTCGATTCTGACAACTGAAATTTTCCTGCAAGTTCGAATTGGTCGAGATTGATCTGAACCCGGCACCCGTCTATGGTCGCATCAAGGCAGCAAGCGAAATATGGGAGTTCTGAATGTCTGACTATGTAATCGAGGTGCCACCGGTCGTTGGCATTCCTGTGGCGGGCACCGATGCCCGGTTCCCGGTGCGCCGTGTGTATTGCATCGGGCGCAATTATGCCGCGCATGCCGTTGAAATGGGCCATGACCCCGACCGCGAGGCGCCGTTCTTCTTTCAGAAAAACCCGAACAACCTGGACCCGTCCGGCGAATTTCCCTACCCGCCGCATTCCAGCGATGTGCATCACGAGGTCGAAATGCTGGTCGCATTGAAATCCGGCGGCAGCAACATCCCGCTGGATCAGGCGCTGGACCATGTGTACGGCTACGGGCTGTCGCTGGACATGACGCGCCGCGATCTGCAGGGCGAGCAGAAAAAGATGGGTCGGCCCTGGGAAATCGGCAAGGCCTTTGAACGCTCTGGCCCGGTCGGACCGCTGCATCCGGTATCCAAGGTCGGCCACCCCGATCAGGGCCGCGTCAGCCTGTCGGTGAATGGCGACCTGCGCCAGGAAGGCGATCTGAACCAGATGATCTGGAAAGTTCCGGAAATGATCGCCTATCTGTCGGAATATTTCGAACTGGCGGCGGGCGATGTCATCATGTCGGGCACCCCGTCGGGTGTCGCTGCCGTCAAGCGGGGCGATGCCATGGTGATGGAAATCGAAGGCCTGGGTGCGATGACGGTCACTGTCGTCTGATCGCAGGATTTGGGCATGGTCGGGCGCTTTGCCTGCCCATGCCTGAATATCACTCCAGACATCGGATTGTGCCCCGGCGGATCGAGTCCGGCACTTCGAACCGCCGGGCGTTTTGGCGATGGGCCAGATCTTCAAAACATTTGAATGACTTGTTCCGCACCGGCTTTGCGTGCCCGGGGACCAAGTGTTCCAGTCGCCCCTAGAGCGGCGTCCTTTCAATGTGAATCGGTGGGGCCGCTCCAGCCTTCTGTTCTTGCGCGCAATTCATTCCGAAAACCGGTTCCCACTTTTCGGATTGCACTCTAGTTGAACATCGTGTTGGGCAGGAACAACGAAATCTGCGGAAACGCGATCAGAATGCCCAGCGCCACCAGCATCATGATCCAGAACGGGATGACTCCGCGAAAGATGTCGCCCAGCGCCACGTTGGGCGCCACCGACTTGACGATGAACACGTTCAGTCCGACCGGCGGCGAGATCAGCCCCATCTCCAGCGCCAGCACCACGAGCACGCCGAACCAGATCGGGTCGATGCCCAGGTCAAGCACGATCGGGAAAAAGATCGGCAGGGTCAGCACCAGCATCGCGAACCCCTCCAGAAAGCACCCCAGGACCAGATAGACGGCCAGGATCAGGATCAGAACGCCGGTGACCGACAGGTTCAGGGCGACGATGAATTCGCCCACAACTGCGGGGATGTGGCTAAGCGCCAGGAACGGATTGATCAGATGCGCGGCGATCAGGATCAGCATAACGGTTGCGGTGGTGACAACGGAATCGCGCGTGGCCTGCCACAGATCGCGCAGGCTCAGCGTGCGGCTTACCGCGCCGATGGCAATGACGATGCCCGCGCCCACGGCTGCTGCCTCGACCGGCGAGAACAACCCGCCGTAGATACCGCCGATGGTCACAAAGATCACGGCCACGACAGGCCCGGCCCGGCTGATTGCGCGCGCCTTGTGGCCCAGTCCGGTCTTCGGGCCGGCCGGGCCGAAAGCCGGGCGGACCCAACACAGGACCGTCACCGCCAGAACGAACAATCCCAGCAGCAGAAGCCCCGGAAACACGCCGGCAAGAAACAGCCGGCCAATCGACTGTTCGGTCAGGATCGCGTAGATCACGAACCCGGTCGAGGGCGGAATCAGAATGCCCAGCGTGCCCCCCGCCGCAACGACGCCGGTGGAAAGGCGCGGGTCGTAGTCATAGCGATCCATCTCTGCCAGCGCGACCTTGCCCATGGTCAGCGCCGAGGCGACCGAGGATCCCGACAGCGCCGCGAACCCGCCACAGCCGATCACCGTGGCCGACGCCAGCCCGCCCCGCACCGATCCGACCACCGCGTAGGCCGCGTCGTACAGGCGGCGGCTCATGCCGGTGACAGAGGCGACATTGCCCATCAGGATGAAAAGCGGAACCACCACCAGTTCGGGCGAAGACGCCAGGGTGAACGCCTCTGATGCCAGCAGTCCGGTTGCCGAATTCAGGCCGTTCAGGGCCGCGATCCCGAAGAACCCGACCACGAACATCGCGAATGCAACCGGGATCCGGATGAACAGCAGGAACAGCAGAACGACGATACCGAAAAGCCCGGTGGCGGCCGCGCTCATATCGCGATGTCCTTCTTGATGTCTCTGCCGTCACCGGTTTCGAGGCGCACATCGCGAATGCCCAGCGCCAGTTCCGTCGCCCGCAGGATCATGCCAAGGGCGGTCAGTACGGAAAACGCCGCCAGCGCGTATTGAAACCAGGCCTTGGGCAGGTTCAGAAGGTTGGTGTTGAGGTTCAGCATCACCGAAATCTTCGCGCTGTCCAGGATCGCCCAGGCCAGCGCCAGGAAGATCGCAGCGCCGATCAGCGCCGAAACCACATCGATCGCGCGATTGAAGGCGGGTGGGAAGTAACGCTCGAACACGTCAACGGCAATGTGGCCACCCTTGCGGTCGCAAAGCGCCATCGCGCCGAAAACCAGAATGATCATCGCCATCGTGATGATATCCAGGCTGCCGTACAGCGGCCGGCCCAGCGCCCGCCCGATCACATCTGTCAGAATGACGCAAACCTCGACCAATAGCCCAAGCGCGCCCAAAGTCGCGGACAGGCCGATCAGCCTGTCCGCGATTTGTCTCAGCCGCAGCATGCGGGGCTTAGTTGGCCTGCATCGCGGCGAGCGCCGCCTCGCCACCGACACTGGCGACATAGGCCGCCGTCACACCGGATACGGCATCGGCAAAGGCCTGTGCCCCCGCCTCGTCCAGATCGACAAAGGTGTTGTCGCCGGTTTCACGCGCTGCGGCGACGGCGGCGATACCGGCGGCGTTCCAGGCTTCCTCGGCGCTTTGCGACAGGCCACGCCCGGTGGCGGCGTCCAGCGCCGCCCTGGCGTCGGCGGAAAGCCCATTGTAGGCGGCTTCGTTCATGACCACGTAGAATGCCAGCCTGCCCAGCGGCGCGCCGAGCGTATAGCTGCTGGCCACCTCGTCGAGCTTGAAGTCCGACAGCGTCGACGACCCGGTGAACACCCCGTCGATCAGCCCGGTTTGCAAGGCGTTGTAGACCTGGTTGATCGGCATCTGGACCGGCGTCGCGCCCAGCGCGGTGGCAACTTCGGCTGCGGTGGCCCCGGCGACCCGGATCTTCAGACCGGCCAGATCGGCAGGCGTTCTGATGACCTTGTCCTTCATGATCATGATGTTGGGTTCCGAGGTCCACAGCGCCAGCGGCACGGTCGCAGGGAACTCTCCGGCAAGCTCTGCATCATAGGCATCCCAGATCGAGTCATAGCCGGTCTTGCCTTCCGGAACGACGCCGGGAAGTTCGACAATCATGGTTTTCTGGAACTGTGACGAGGTATAGCCGGGCAGGCCCCAGGTGATTTCGGCGACGCCCTGCACGGCGCGCACATATTGCTCGACCGGGCCGGCGCCCAGTTCGCCGCCGTGAAACGCCCGGACCGTCAGCGCGCCATTGGTCGCAGCCGATACATCGGCGGCCAGTTTGTCGATGACCGACGCCGTCACCGTGTGGAACGGCGGTGTGAACGACGCGAATTTCAGTTCTTGCGCAAATGCCGGAATGGCCGTGGACAGCGTCAGTGCGGCCGCCATGATCGTGGTCTTGATATTCATTACGTATCCTCCCTGAAGCGACGCCCTTGGGTATCTTTTCCAAGACCCGCGAGCGCCGGTGATTGACTGGTGTTATGTCTTGGTGCGCCAGCTGTCGGCGTAGTTCTCTCTAGCTTCGCGGGCATATGGCGTCGGCGACACCCGCACCCGGATGTCGGTCTGCCTGTGCGCCTCTGTCGAGGTCTTGCCGGTGGTTTCCGGTTCTCCCCATTTCATGGTCAGCACGTCGCCTTCCTGCACGCCGGCGTCGACAACACCCAGCGACAGCATGCAGCGCTCGTTATAGCTGTAGCCGTTGAACATCGACATCCCCACCATCTTGTCATCGTGCATCACCATGTCGGCGGATGTCGAGGCATAGTTGGGCTGCGGAAAATCGATCCACTTGTAAGGATCACCGCCCGGCTTGAACGCAGAGGCGATCACGTTGACCACGTCCTCGGCGTTCCATTCAAATGTGACCTTCTTGCGGTTCGGGCCATCCTTCATCCGGGTCAGCGCGTCCTTGCCGATGAAATCGGATTTCCAACCGATGTAGAATCCGTAGCCCAGTTCGAACGGATTGACATAGTAATCCTCGATATTGTCCGACACGTAAGAGCCGCCGATGGCGCCACCGGCCTCGTAGGCATCCGCGCCCAGCCAGTCGCGGTAGTCCTGCATCATGCCATCGCCGGTGTAGATGCCGGGCAGTGGCGAGGGGATCCAGCCCGATTCCAGCGTGTTGGTCGAATAGGCACGACTGCCAACCTGACGCAGATCGACGCCGATATCGCGGGCGGCCTGAAGGATCGTCGACTGGATATAGTCCTTGTCGGCATAGGGGCCCCAGATTTCCAGCCCGGGCGCACCGGCCATTCCGTGCCGCAACGCCTGCACGCGCCTGGAACCGACGTTGATCCAGTCGACATGGAAGAACTTCACGTCCGGCACCGGGCCGCCGTTTATCGCGTCCAGAACCTTGTTCGCCTCGGGGCCCTGGATCTGATAGCGATAGTGCTCGCGGTAGATCGCCTTGCCATCGGGGCGCGAATTGGATCGCGGGTCATGGTGCAGGCGCACCTTCCAGCTGCCGATGGCGGCCTGGAACTTGACCCAGTTTGCGGTCGGTGCGCGGCCAACCAGCACGAACTTGTCCGCGCGCTCGTGGAAGATGATCATGTCGCCGATGACATGGCCCGCCGGGGTGACCGGAACGAAATGCTTGGCGCGGTTCAGCTCGAAATTGGCAAAGCTGTTGATGCCGACATAAGACAGGAAGGCCGCCGCATCGGGCCCCTCGACGATGACTTCGTCCATGTGATGCGACTGATCGAACAGCACCGCCGTGTCGCGCCACGCACGCTGTTCATCGCGCCAGTTGGTATATTCAGGTGCAACGACCGGGTAGACATACATCCCGATTTTCGAATTGCGCAGCATCTCGACGGGGTTCTTGTGCTGCGACATTGCGTGGGAAAGGTTGGTCATTTCATCGGTACTCCCTTTGAGCGGTTCATGTGTTAGCCTGACACCAGCGACAGGCCCGGCACGCGCCGGGTGACACTGGGGTCGGCCTTGCTGAGGTGTTCAAGATTGATCCGCGCCAGCCGCGCATGTTCGCGCGCCAGGGCCTCGGCGCGCGCGCCTTCGCGGCTGCGGATCGCCGCCAGAATGGCGCGGTGCTGCGACTGGGCACGCATCAGGCTGGCCTGAAAATCGGGGACCACCTCTTGTTCCTGAAGGAACGAGGACGGCGACGCCAGCGGAAGGCGCGAAACACGCCGCACCTCGCGCTCGATCAGCGGGCTGCCGGGCAGCCGCGCCAGCAGATCGTGAAACTGCGCATTCAATTGCACATACGCGTCGAAATCCATGCCACCGGCGCGGGAAAGCGCCTGGTCGAGCGCGTCCAGAATACGCTCTCCTTCTGTCAGCAGCACCGGGTCGGCGCCACGTTCTGCGGCAAGCCGGGCGGCGGTGCCTTCGACGACACCGCGCATTTCGATCGCGTCGTGGATATCCTCGATGGTAAAGCTGGCCACCCGGCACCCGCCGGTCTCGATCCGCTGCAGCAATCCCTCGGCGACCAGCCGGTCCATCGCCTGCCGCAAGGGCGTGCGCGACAGACCAAGCCGTTCAGAGATCGCCACTTCGGGCAGGCGCTTGTTGGGTTCGAACTCGCCACTCATCACCAGCGAGCGCAGGCCTTTCAGCGCACGGTCCACCTGCGAGATTGAATCCGAGTTTGCCAATATCCCCCCAAAAGCATCCGCCCGCGTCGCCACGCGGCCTTCAAATTGGATAGATTGTATACATTAATCTGTCAATCCGGGAAATAACCGGCATAAGTGCCATAATATTCTGCCATAATGTATACAATGCAATACAGAACGATCTTCCGGATCAGAATATCGCCCCATACAACAGCCGCAGCGCTATCAGCGCCAGCAGCCACAGGATGATACGGTCGAATTTCTCGCGCGCAATCCGCCGCGCCAGCCAGGCCCCCACCGGCATGCCGCCGAACAACGGTATTCCCGCGGCCAGGCTCAGTATCGCCCGATCCGGAGTCAGGATACCCAAAGTCCACAGCGCCGGGATCTGCACCACTGCCATCGTCGCGAAAAAGATCGAAATCGTGGCAATGAATTCCGCGCGTTCCAGCCGCATCGCATTCAGGAATGTCACCGATACCGGCGCCGATATGCCGCCCGCGCCCTGCATCACACCGCCGATCAGGCCCGCCGCCCCGGCCAGCTTCGCGGCACTCGCCCGGCTCAGGATCCAGTTCGGCCTGGTCAGACGCACCCCGATATAGACGAAAACGACCATCGCCACGACGGCCAACAGCATATCTCCGGGCAGATACGCCAGCAGGACCGACCCGACCAGCGCGCCCAGCGCCCCGGCCCCCGCAAAGGTCCACACGAAGCGACGCGAGATCTGATGCGCGCGATAAGTCCAACCCTGCCAGAGGTTGGAAAACAGGTTCGGCAGGGTAAAAAGCGCCACAGCCGTCGGTACGTCGTACAGCAGGGCCAATATCGGCACCGCGATGATCGGCGACCCGGCCCCGATGGCGCCCTTCAGAACACCGCCGGCGGCCAGCCCCAGCACTGCCCACAACAGCCCCAGACTTGCCACTCAGAAATAATCCGTTGCGGCAACGCGAAGATCCAGCAGCACCTGCCGGCGTTCGGTGCGGATCACCTCGACAGCGCGCGCCAGGGCGGCGGGCAGGTCTGCGCCATGCTCGACCCGTTCCGCATGTGCGCGGCTGGCGCGGGCGATGCCACAGAAATCCGGAGACGGCTGCAGCGAGGTCAGCGGCATCTCGTTCAGCCGTGCCGCCGCACCGTCGGGATAGCCCCGGACCACCGACCGGCGCACCGCATTCCACATCGCGTTGTTCTTGATGATTGTCAGGATCGGCAGATCCAGCGCCTCGGCGATCTGATGGCAGGCCACCGGGTTGGCGAATATGTAAGACCCGTCGCCCATGGCCGCGATCACCAGCCGGTCGCGATCTGCCAGTTGCGCGCCCAGTGCGGCGGGCATCGCCCAGCCAAGCCCCCCGGCGTGGACGTTGGAAAACAGCCGGTTCGCGCCCTTCAGGCGCATCGCGCCGGGCAACAGGCCAAGCTCGGTGAATGCCACGGCGCTGTCATCCATGATATCAGAGACGCAGGCGCTGACCCATTCGGGCGACATGGTGTTGCCCGCCGCACCCGGCGTCGGGGTCGCCGGTTTGGCGCGCGCGTGCCGGGGCGGCGACGGGCTGGTGGCGCGGGCCAGCGCCTCTATCGCATTGACCGGATCCGCCACGATGGCCAGATCGCAATGATACCCGCGCACCGGCATCCGGCGAAACTGCGGATCAGGGCCGATATGGGCGATGCGGACATCCGCCGCGGGGTCATGCAGTGCCGCGATCCAAGGGATGGCGCTGTCTAGAACGACGACGAGGTCGGCGTGTTTCAGAGCGATCCCCGGGTCATAGCCGATCAGGGCGGGGTCATCCGAGGCAAGCACGTTGCGGATGCTGAACGGTTCGCACACCGCAACACCGGCAAGTGCCGCGAAGGCGGAAAGGGCACGCGACAGTTGGCCATCGACATCGCCGCGCTGGCACAGGACTACCGGATTCTTCGCCTGCGCCAGCCATTCGGCAAGAGTCGCGATCGCGGTTGCGTCGGGCAGCGTTTTCGTCGGGCGTGCGGGCACCGGCGCAGGCGCGAAATCACGCGGCAAAGGCTCTGCCAGCGGTTCGCGCGGCAGGCTGAGGTAGACCGGTCCTTCGGGGGCGGTGCCGGCCAGCGACACTGCGCGCTTGACCAGGCTGTCACCCTGTTCGGGATACCGCATTTCATAGGTGAACTTGACCACATCGCGCACGATGGACGCCTGATCGTACATCTCCTGGCCATACTGGATCGGCGTCATCCGGCTGCCGTTGCGGCCCTTTTCGGTGATCGGGGTGCGGCCCGACATGACGATGACCGGCACGTCGTCGCTGGCCGCATTGATCACGCCCATCGCCGCATTGGCCAGCCCGACGTTGACATGCACCATCACCGCCTGCGGCTTGCCGGTCACCAGCCAATAGCCGTGCGCCATGCCAACCGCTGCCGTTTCATGGGGCACCGTCACCGGGCAAGGCACCCGCGCCGGGCCAAGCCGCGCCAGCGCTTCGATAACCGGCGGAAAATCGGTGCCGGCATTGGCGAAAAGATAACTTACCCCGCAGTCAGCCAAAGCCGCCAGCACGGCCTCTGCCCCGGTCGTCAGCTGCACCGTTTCCGTCGTCATGCTGTTCCCCTAAGGCCCGCTGCCCCTGCCGAATTTCCCTGTTTGATATTCGGTTCGCGCACCGTAATGTCAAAGAGATTCTCAATAATTGGGATTCCACCGATTTTTTGCGAGGGTCACTTCAGGGAGGAAATGAACAAGATGACCAAGATGATCACATCGGTCGCCTTCGGCCTTGGGCTGGGACTGGCGACCATATCCACCGGGGCACATGCCCAGAACGTCGGCATCGCCACGTCCAACCCCGGCTCTTTGTTTCACAATATCGGCACGGCCGTCGCCAATGCGGCCAATGAATCCGGTCTGAACACCACGATCCAGCCCGCCACCAGCCCGAACCAGTTTATCCCCTTCGTCAATGCCGGCGGCATCGAGTTCGGCGTCGCAAACCTGCAGGAGGTCAACTATGCGATCACCGGCGAAGCGTGGTGGAACGGAGTCAAGAACCCGGAAATCCGTGTTGTCGCGCATCTGATGCCACTGGTCGAGGCGATCTTTGTGCGCGCCGACAGTGACATCATGTCGGTGGCCGACCTGAAGGGAAAGCCGATGACAGACGGCTACACCGCGCAGAATACCATCCTGCCCCAGCTTTCGGCCTTCTACGCCACGGCAGGCATGACCCGCGACGATGTCGAAAAAGTCTCTGTCGCTTCGGTGGTCGCGGGGGCCAACGCCTTCGTCGCCGGTGACACGGTCGGCTTCATCTTTGCCCACGGCGCGGGCAAGGTCCGGGAGGCGGATGCCGCCGTCGGCGGTCTGCGTGCGCTTGGGGTCGACGACGACAGCGACGCCGCGCTGGCTGCCGCGCGCGAGCATTGGCCGACCGCGTTCTTCAAGAAACTGCCAAAGGGAGCGATGCCCGGCGTGCTGGAGGATGACACCTACATCGCCTTTCCGCAGGTCGTGTTCACGCATGCCGGCGTGTCCGACGATGTGGTCTATGCGATGACCAAGGCGATGTATGAAAACGCGCAGGTCATGGCCGACACTTTCCCGCCGTTCCGCGCCTTCAAACCCGCCGACATGAAAGGCGATCCCGGTATCGCCGAGTTCCACCCCGGCGCGTTGAAGTTCTTTGCCGAAGTCGGCTTGAACTAGCCTGTTGACCGCGCCGGTCCCATCAAGCGGAGAGGCCGTTCGCGGCCTCTCTCCCGGCCTTTGGCGACCCGTGGCGGACACGCTGGCGGCGGCGATGATCCTGATCGCCATCGGCTGGGCGCTGTCATTTCAGCGACGGATCGGACTGGACCTTTATCCACAGCAATTCTTTGCGGGCATCCTGTTCTTCGTGCTGCCGCTGGCGTTCCTGAACCTGCCGGCCCGCAAGGGCGATCCGCGGGTGAATGTGCCCTGGGTCGATGTCGCATTGGCGCTGCTCGCGATGGGTGCGGTCGGCTTCGTGGCGGTCGAATACCCGCGCCTTGTACTGATGATCTTTGCCCGCCCTGTCGCCATCTGGCTGCCCGGCATCATCATCCTCGCCCTGCTGCTGGAAACGCTGCGCCGCGCGACCGGCTGGGCGCTGGTGATCATCATCACCGTGTTCCTGCTATACGCGCTGTTCGGCGATTTGATTCCCGGCCGTTTGCAGGGGCGCGCGCAGAACTGGCAATTGCTGGCCGGATACATGGCCGTCGATTCCAACGGCATTCTGGGGTTGCCGATGTCGGTCGCCTCGACCGTCGTCGTTGCCTTCATCCTGTTCGGCACGCTGCTGGGCATCACAGGCGGGTCGCAGTTCTTCACCGATGCGGCGATGCTGGGCATGGGCCGGTTCCGCGGCGGCAGCATGAAGATCGCGGTGCTGGCCTCGGGGCTGTTCGGATCGATCAGCGGGTCCGCCGTGGCAAATGTCGTTGGCACCGGTGTCGTCACGATCCCGATGATAAAACGCGACGGTTATCCCGCCCACAAGGCCGCCGCGATAGAGGCCGTCGCCTCGACCGGCGGCCAGTTGATGCCCCCTGTCATGGGTGCCTCGGCGTTTCTGATGGCCGAATTCCTGGCGCTTCCCTACAGCCAGATCGTGCTGGCCGCGCTTGTCCCGGCAATTCTGTACTACATCGCTCTGTTCATCCAGGCCGACCTGGAAGCCGCGAAACTGGGCATCCGGGCGGTGCCGAAATCAGAGATGCCGGCGGGGCGCACCGTGGTTGTCGGACTGCATTTCGTGCTGGCTTTCGCGGTCCTGATCTACCTGCTGTTCTGGCAGCGTTATCAGCCGGAACGCGCCGCGCTATGGGCGGCGCTGATGTTGTGCGCAACGGCGCTGCTGATCGGCTATCGCGGCCGCCGGCCCAGCCTGCGCGCGCTGTTCAACGCCTTTGCCCGCACCGGTCATTCGGTGGTCGAAATCCTGCTGATCTCTGCGGCGTCCGGTATTGTCATCGGGGTTCTCAACATCACCGGGCTCAGTTTCAACCTGACCTACGCGCTGGTCCAGATCGGCGGCGGCAGCGCCACGCTGCTTCTGGTTCTCAGCGCCTTCGTCTGCATCATCCTTGGCATGGGTCTGCCGACCCTGGGCGTCTATGTTCTGCTGGCGGCGCTGGTCGCGCCCGCCCTGATCAAGGTCGGCATCGAACCGATCGCGGCACATCTTTATGTCCTCTACTTTGGCATGATGTCGATGATCACGCCGCCCATCGCGCTTGCTGCCTTTGCCGCCGCCTCGATCGCGCAGGCACCGTCGATGGCGACCGGCTGGGCCGCGATGCGTTTCGGCTGGTCGGCATATGTGATCCCGCTGCTGTTCGCGTTCTCGCCGACGCTGATCCTGATCGGGGAACCCGCCGAGATCACGTTGGCAATCCTGACCGCCATCATGGGTGTCTGGCTGATTTCCAGCGCGTTGGCGGGCTATTTTTCCACCGCGTTGTCGCCTTTGAAGCGTGTCCTGTTTGCATTGGCCGGGCTTATGGCACTGGTGCCCGCGGGCGCGCTGACGGGCGGCCAGGCGATTGATCTGGCGGGCATATTGCTGGGTGCGGCGCTGATCACATCCGAAGTCCTGCGCGCCCGCCGCGCCCCGACGCCAGAGCCGGGCCTATGAGTTCGGTCTCTGGCAGCGGCGAGCGGATTCTGGCGATCCTCGACCTGTTCTCGGAAGACCAGCCGGAATGGACGCCAGAGGCGATGATGGCGCGCCTGGGCTATTCCCGCCCGACGCTGTACCGCTACCTCAAGACGTTGAAGGACGCCGGTTTCCTGGTCTCGCTGCCACAGGCGGGCTATACGCTGGGCCCCCGCGTGACAGAGCTCGATTTCCTGATGCAGCGGTCCGATCCGATGATTACCGCCGGCACACCGCATCTGAAACAACTTGCCGCGGACTTCCCCGGCTCCGCGTTTCTGGTGCGCTGGTACGGGCGCAAACTGTTGTGCATCGCATCGGAAGTGTCGGTGCCCGAACCCAGATCCAGTTACCCGCGCGGGCGGCCGATGCCGCTGGCGCGCGGCGCGATCAGCCGGGCCATCCTTGCCTTTCTGCCGCGCCGCGATCAATTGGCGCTGTTGCGCGATCAGCCGGATGCAAGCGACGATATCATGGCCCGCCTGCGCGAAGTGCGCCGGACCGGTGTCGCCGTCGCCTGGGGAGAGGTCACGCCCGGCGTTGTCGGCGTCGCCGCGCCGATCCTGGCCGACCGCGCGCCGATTGCCGCGCTGTGCCTGACCAGCAACGAGGCGGATGCGACCCCGCCGCTTCTGCAAGACATCCGCGCCGCCGTGCGCGCCCGCGCCGAGGCGATTTCGCTTTGTCTTGCCGACTCGCAACCAAATCTGCTGAACCGAAGCGCCTGAGCAGGGAACACCATGAAAAAGATCGACATCTTCAATCACATCTGGCCGAAACCCTACCACAAGGCGGTGATCGACCTGCTTGGCCAGACGACCGACATCACCCGCCGGTCCGAAGCGGTGCCGATGATGACCGACCTCGACCGCAGGTTCGAAGTGATGGACATGTTCGGGCCCGACTATTGCCAGATCCTGTCGATCGCCTCGCCCGCGTTCGAAAAGCTCGCCGGGCCGGCGGACGCACTGCGCCTTGCGCGGGTTGCCTCTGACAGCATGGCGGCGCTGGTTGCCGACCACCCGGCCCGCTTTCCCGGTTTCATCGGCACCGCCCTGCTGGCCGACCCCGATCACATGGTGACAGAGGCGCGCCGCAATATCGAGGATCTGGGCGCCTGCGGCATGCAGATCTATACCAATGTTGCGGGCAAACCGCTG
>JAJDOB010000209.1 GCA_022340385.1 Rhodobacter sp. | reverse complement strand
TCGATTCCCGCCCGGCCGATGACGACAAAGCGGTTGTTCAGCGGTTGGGTCATGTCACCGAACCTCATATCCTGCCGGGCACGTTATGCAACCTATCAGAATTGCAAGGAAACACTTCAGCGGCGGTGTTTGCAATTTATCGGACCTTGACGCGGGTGACCGGGCTGACACAAAGGTCGAAAAACAGGGTGTTAGGAACCTACCAGAAATGCAAGAGATCTCTGTTGGCATTATCGGCGGCGGCTATATGGGCAAGGCCCATTCAGTCGCAATGTCTGCCGTTGGCGCGGTGTTCAACACCACATTGCGCCCGCGTCTGGAAATGATCTGCGCCCGGACACCGGACAGCGCCGAACGATATCGCCTGGCCTATGGGTTTGCCCGCGCCACCGATGACTGGCGCGCCCTGGTTGCCGATCCGGCCATCGAGGCCGTGGTCATCGCGGCACCGCAGGAAACCCACCGCGAGATCGCAGAGGCATGTTTTGCCCGCGGGCTGCCGGTGCTGTGCGAAAAACCGATGGGTGCGTCCATCGAGGATGCCCGCGCCATGACCGCCGCCGCGCAGACCACTGGCTGCGTCAACATGGTGGCCTATAACTACATCCGCACTCCGGCGTCGCAATTCGCGCGCCGCCTGATTGCCGAAGGCGCGATTGGCCAGATCACCTGGTTTCGCGGCGAACATACCGAGGATTTCCACGGCGATCCCGCCGCACCCGCGACATGGCGCAGTCAGGGGCGTGCCAACGGCTGTGTCGGCGATCTGGCACCGCATATCTTCAACGCCGCGCTGGCGCTGATGGGACCGGTCGCGCGGCTGAACGCCAAGGTCGAAACCGTGCACAAGACGCGCGGCGGTGTGCCCGTCACCAATGACGATCAGGTACAGGCGATGTGCGAATTTGCCAGCGGCGTGACGGGGCATCTATTTGCCAGCCGCATCGCGACCGGGCGCAAGATGGGCTATGCATACGAAATCACCGGCACCGATGGCGCGATCCGGTTCGATCAGGAGGACCAGAACGCGATCTGGCTGTACCGGCGCGAGGGGCCCGGGGCCGAGCGCGGCTTTCGCAAGATCCTGACCGGGCCAGAGCATCCGGATTATCTGCCGTTCTGCCAGGGCGCGGGCCACGGCACCGGATATCAGGATCAGATCATCATCGAAGCCAGGGATTTCCTGGCGGCTATCGAAACCGGGGCGGCGATCTGGCCGACCTTTGCCGACGGGCTGGAAGTCGCGCGCATCTGCGAAGCAGTTCACGCCAGCAGCGACAGCAAGTCCTGGGTGACGGTTCAGGACTTTTAGGGGATCGCGAACAATGACCATTTCAATCGGCAACGCGCCCTGTTCCTGGGGTGTGGAATTCGCGGACGATCCGCGCAATCCCGACTGGCGGCAGGTTCTGAGCGAATGCAAGGCGGCCGGTTTCAACGGGATCGAGCTTGGCCCGGTCGGGTTCATGCCGGAAGACCCGGCGATACTGGCCGATGCGCTGGCCGAGCATGACCTGACATTGATCGGCGGTGTCGTCTTTCGCGCCTTTCACGATCCGGCGAAATGGGACGACGTGAAGGACGGCGCGATACGCACCTGCAAGGCGCTGGCGGCCCATGGTGCGCGCCATCTTGTGCTGATCGATTCCATATCGCCCCGCCGGGCGCCAACCGCCGGCCGGGTGGACGAGGCCGAACAGATGGACGCTGCGGAATGGGCCGCCTACGTTGACCGGTTCCGCAGCATCGCCCGGATGGGCACCGACGACTACGGGCTTGATGTCAGCGTGCACGCCCATGCCGCCGGGTTCATGGATTTCGAACCCGAGCTGGAACGCCTGCTGGGCGAGATCGACCAACGCATCCTGAAGATCTGCTTTGATACCGGACATCACAGCTATGCCGGATTCGACCCGGTGTCATTCATGCGCCGCCACATCCAGCGCATCAGCTATATGCATTTCAAGGATATCGATCCCCGGGTGAAGGCCGAGGTGATCGCCAAACGCACCGGGTTCTATGATGCCTGCGCACAAGGGATATTCTGCAAACTGGGGCTGGGCGACGTCGATTTCCCCGCCGTCCGGCAGTTGCTGCTGGATGCGGGATTCGAAGGCTGGTGCACGGTGGAACAGGATTGCGACCCGGCGGGCGCGACCTCGCCGCTGGATGACAATACCTATAACGGCACATACCTGAGATCGATCGGATTTTAGGCGCGGGCACCAAAATATTCTGGAAAAATCTGCCGACAGGATCGGGACCAAGACGATGATGACGAAGCTGAAATGGGGCATGATCGGCGGCGGCAAGGGCAGCCAGATCGGCCCGGCGCACCGGCTGGGCGCACAGGCGGATGGAAATTTTGCTTTTGTCGCCGGCGCTCTGGATCACGATCCTGACGCGGGCCGCGCCTATGCCGCGGAACTGGGGATCTCGGCGGATCGCGCCTATGGCGACTGGCGCGAGATGCTGGAGAAAGAGCGCGCGCGCGAAGACCGGGTCGATCTGGTCACGGTTGCCACGCCGAACGCGACACATTTCGAGATCACCAGGGCTTTCCTGCAGGCCGGATTCAACGTGTTGTGCGAAAAACCAATGACGATGACCGTCGAGGAAGGCGAAGAAATCGTGCGGATCGCAGAAGCATCCGGCAGGATTTGCGCGGTCAACTATTGTTATTCCGCCTATCCGATGGTTCGGCAGGCCCGCGCAATGGTGCGGTCGGGCGAGATCGGCAAGGTGCGTCTGGTGGTGACGAATTTCAGCCACGGGCACCACGGGAACGCTGCCGATGCCGACAATCCGCGTGTCCGCTGGCGCTATGATCCCGCGATGGCCGGGGTTTCCGGCCAGTTCGCCGATTGCGGGATTCATGCGCTGCACATGGCGAGCTTCATCTGCGACGATCAGGTGGACCGGCTGTCGGCCGATTTCGCCTCGACCATTGGCAGCCGCACGCTAGAAGACGACGCGATGGTCAATTTCCGCATGTCCGGCGGCACCGTAGGCCGGCTTTGGACGTCGTCGGTGGCAATCGGGCGGCAGCACGGGTTCGACATTCAGATCTTTGGCGAAACCGGCGGGCTGCGCTGGGCCAGCGAGCAGCCCAACCAGTTGATCTACACTCCCGTTGGCGGACGCACGCAGATCATCGAAAAGGGCGAAACCGGGTTATCGGACGACGCGATGCGGATGAGCCGCGTTGCGATTGCGCACCCCGAGGGCTTTCCCCTGGCGGTGGCCAATATCTATGTTGATCTGGCCGCGGCCATCGCGGGCGACGCACGCGATGGATTGCCAACCGCGCGCGATGGTGTCCGGTCGATGGCGGCGGTCTACGCGGCGGTTCAGTCCGCGCAGGC
>JAJDOB010000178.1 GCA_022340385.1 Rhodobacter sp. | reverse complement strand
ATGTCCCGATCCTGGTCCTGAGCGGCAGCGCCCCGACCTCGCAGGCGGACCAGGCGCATTTCCAGAACGTCGGCAAATCCGGATCGCGCGATCTCGTCCTCTACCGCGAGGGCACGGGTTTTGGCGCGATGCCCGCGACCGTCGGCGCGATGGAAAAGGCCTGGTCGGCGTGTCGCGAACGATTGTCGTCCTATCGTCCGGCACATCTGGTCCTGCCACTGGACGTTCAGGACGCGCCTGCGCCCCGCCCGTCCGGGTGCGGTCCGCTGAACCGCAGGGGCGCGGCCCTGACGGGTGGCGAAATCGCCGATCTGAACCGGCTTTGCCTTGCCTGGGCGCAAGCCGGATCGCCCTTGCTGGTGCTTGGGCCGCGCGTTTCGCAATTGCGGGCGCAGGGCGCGGTCGACCGTCTGGTCTCTGCCTGTGGCGCGCCGGTTGCCAGCACCATCGGGGCGCATGGCCTGTTGTCCGACCAGAACCCGCGCAGCCTGGGCAATTTCGGCTTCGGCGGGCAGCCCGCCGCGAACGCCGCGATGACCGGCACGGCGCCCGACCATATCCTGTTCATCGGTGGCGGGCCGGGGCAGCGGGATGGAATTGACTGGGCCGCACTTGCGCGCCGGCCCGGTTTGCGGATCAGCCGCATCGACACGGGACCGCGCCAGAACAACGGCCCGTTCTCGCCGGGCCTCGATCTGCACGTCTCTGCGCTGGAAACCGCCGTTGACCATTTCTGCGCCTGCCTTTCCAACAGGAAACCGGCGCGGCAGACGACGATCCCGGAACACAGCCAGCCGCTGCGGCAGGGCAATGGCACCCTGATGGAACGCTACCTTCGCACGGTTCAGGACAACCTGCCCGACGATACAATCCTGTTCGTGGACGCGGGCGCGCATCGCATCGCCGCCGCGCGGGTCTGGCGAAGCCGCGGCAACGGCTGTGTGCAGTCCAGCCCCGAACAGGCACCGATGGGCTGGGCCATCGCCGCCGCGATCGGCGGCAGGCTTGCCCGGTCGGGCGGGTGCTTTGTCTGCCTCACCGGGGACGGGTCGATGCGTATGATGGGGCAGGAGATTTCGACGGCGGCGCGATACCGGGTTCCGCTGATCCTGCTGGTGGCCAACAACGCCGGCTATGGCAGTGTCGCGGCGCGCGCGCCCGACATCCGGCACGCCGAACAGTTTGGCGAACTTGGCCGGGTCGATTGGGTCAGATATGCCCGGATCATGGGCGGCGCGGGCATGCGCGTGACCGGACCCGGCCAGATCGCCGGCGCGATCCGATCCGGGCTGGCATTCGACGGCCCCTTCGTCATCGACCTGCACCTGCCGTCCGGGGCATGCGCACAGGCCGCCGAAACGGGCGCAACGCAGGACATGGCGGGCCACGATGCATGACGGCAGCGCACATCACACGCCGACCCTGATCGGCAGCCGGCTTGAAGAGCTTGCCCTGCGCCACGGCGACCTGCCGGCGCTTGACGATCTTTTCCGCGCGCCGCTGGATTATTCCGCCCTGACCCGCAGGATCCGCGACATCCGCAGCATGGTCGCGGCGGCGGGGATTGCCGCCGGCGCGCGCGTCGCGCTGTGGATGGCGAACCGCGCCGACGCGGCGATCTGGCTGACCGCGCTTGGCGAAAGCTGCGAATGCCTGCCGCTTGTCCCGACGATGCCATCCGGGTCGGTCCTGCAGGCTTTCCGCGCACTTTCACCCGTGGCCCTGATCACCGACGGCTCGGACGGTGACACCTGTCGCGCCGCGATTGCGGAAACCGGCACGCCCCGCCTTGTGGTGACCGCGAAACCGAAAAGCTGGGACTGGACCCTGGCAGGGCGGCTTGGCCCGCCTGCCCCCGACCATCCCGCGGCATCAGCCAATGCGGTCGCCTATTACCTGATGACCAGCGGCTCGACCGGAGTTCCCAAGATCGTGCCGGTCTGCCACCAGGCCATCGCGCTGACCACCGGGCGCGCGGCGGACGGGCTGGCGCTGCGCCCCGGCGAGGCGGCGCTAAACATCATGCAGCTTAACCATGTGCACGGGCTGATGTCCGGTGTGTTTCTGCCCTGGATGGGTGCGGGCTGTACGGTGATGCCGGGCGAGTATTCCGCCGAACGCTTTCTTGACTGGTACGACAGGGCGCGCCCGGCGTGGTTTTCCACTTCGCCGGCGATCTTTCGCGACATCCTGCGCCGCGCGGCAGCGTCGGGACAGGAGCTTGGCCATGAAGGCTTGCGATTTGTGCGCTGCGGTTCGGCGGCGCTGGACCCAGCGCTGCGCGCGGATATCGAACGGGCTTTCGCCGTCCCGGTCCTGAACGCCTATGGAATGTCAGAGGCATTGCAGATTGCCGGTGTGCCTGCGGGGCGCGGACCGCGCAATTCCGTCGGCCTTCCGCTGGCCGACGAGGTCGGGATATTCGATGGCGACACGCGGCTGGCGCAGGCCGGCGCGCAGGGCGAAATCCGCATCCGGGGCCGTACCGTCATGCCGCATTATGCCGGTGATCCGGGGCGCGGCCAGGGCTTTCGGGACGGCTGGTTCGAAACCGGGGATATCGGCCATCTCGATGTCGACGGGTTCCTGTTCGTGGCCGGGCGGCTGGGCGACCGGATCAACCTTGGCGGAGAGATGCTTGACCCCGCGTTGATCGAGGCCGCCCTTCAGGCCCTCGACGGCATCGAGGAATGCGTCTGTTTCGGCGTGCCGCACGATCTGCTGGGCGAGGCGCTTTCGGCGGCGGTGGTTCTGGCGCCATCGGCGGTGCTGGACGCCGAAGCGGTCCGGCGCGCGGCGCGCAATGTCCTGCCGGCATCCCAGGTTCCCGGGCAGGTTCATCTGGTCGACGCGATCCCGCGCGACCGCAATGGCAAGATCAACCGCAAAGAGATCGCGAACAGTTTTGCGCGCCCAGACGTGGGCGACCTGGCGCGCCAAGGTGCGGGCGACACCGGCCCCGCCCCGGACGGGGCAATCGAAACATGGCTTTTCGACAGTTTTCGCCGCATCCTTCGCAATGACGCGCTTGACGTGAACAGTGACTTTTTCGATCAGGGCGGCACCAGTCTCGACATGATGGAATTGCTGCTGGAAATCGAAGAAAAGTTAGGTGAAACAATCCACTTACCGGCGCTTTTCAATGCGCCGAGCGTGCGCAGGCTGGCCGCGTTTCTGGCCCGTCAGTACCCGGCCGAGGTGGCACGGATCACGCAACGGGCCCCGCACGTCGCGCCCGGCGGTCAGGCCGGGCCGTCACAAGACCTCTGGGCGTCGTTCCGCGCATCGCTGCCGGGGTTTAAGGGGCCCCCGCTGGCCCAAAGCAGCGCCAGCCCGGTCTTCATCCTCAGCGCCCCGCGATGCGGTTCGACATTGCTGCGGGTGATGCTGGCCGGGCACGGACAAGTCTTTGCGCCACCGGAAATGCGGCTGCTGGGGTTTCACAGCGTCGATCAGTGGGCCGCCCGCCACGATGGCGCGTTCCGCCTGTTTCGCGACGGGCTGGTGCAGGCTGTGATGTCAGCGACGGACTGCGACGAGGCCGGCGCGCGCGACTGGCTGGCGCATGCGGAAACCGACCGGCGTCCGGTCGAACATGTCTACGACCACCTGCAACGCAATCTCGGCAGCCGCCTCATCGTCGACAAGACCCCGCATTATGCCCTCAGCGCCGCGGTGCTCAAAAGCATCAGGAACCGGTTTGCCGCCCCGCGTTTTCTGGTTCTTCACCGCAACCCGTATGAAATGAAACGCTCGTTCATCAAGGCGCGGATGGATCAGCTCTGGATGTATGGCGGCGGCATCGACCCGGGTGCGCTGGCAGAGATGATCTGGACCGAATCCTACAGCAACATCAAGGCGTTCACCGAAACGCTCGACCCGCGCCGGGTCACGCATCTGCATTTCGAGGATCTGGTCACGGATCCGGGCGATACCATGGCCCGCGTCTGCCGGTTCCTGCGGCTGCCCTTCGATCCGGCGATGCTGGACCCCTATGCCGATCCGGACAGGCGCATGACGGCGGGGCTTGCGATGGGCTCGAAAATGATCGGCGATCCGCAGTTCCTGCGGCATCGGGCCATCGACCCCGCGCGCGCCGGGTCCGGGTTCACGTTTCCCGACCGGAACGGGCTTGCCGCCGAAACGCAGGCGCTGGCCGGCAGGAACGGCTACGCCAGGGAAGGCGACGCGCGGCCGGAACCCAGGGCCCTCGCCTACCAGCGCAACATGGTGCGAACCTGGGGCGGGCAGTCAGAGGCGCTGGACGACTTCGTCTTTGCCTTCAACCGCCAGGCACCCGGGACACCGATTCTGTGGGTATCGCAGCAGGAACACGAAGCCGCCGAACTGTCTGCCGCCCTGGGGCCACTGCAACCGCTGTATTACATGCGATCCGGTCACCTGCTGGTGGGGCGCCACGACCGGGGTATCGACGAACTGGCCGAGAATTATGTGCGCAGCATCGAAACCCGCTATCCGGACGGCCCGATCATTCTTGGCGGCAACTGCCAGGGCGCCGACGTGGCCCGCGCGATGTGCCGGATCTTTCTGGCCCGCAAACGCGAAGTCGCATTGTTGGTCGTGGTGGACGCGGATTTCACCGCGCCGCTGGATGTTGCGGTTGCGCATATCTTTGGCAGCGAAAGCCATCGCAACCCGTTCCTGAACGGCAGGGATCCGCGCCCGGCATGGAACACGCAATACCCCGAACACAGCGTTGACTTCCTGCCCTGCAAACACGGATATTATTTTCGCGGCGAAACGCTTGCGATCCTGGCCGGGCACCTGAACCGGCGGATCGCTGCCGCGTTGCAGCGCCGCTAGGCCACGCCTGCCCCCCGGGCCGGGATTCCGATCCCGCCAAAGGTACGTTTCGCGGCGAAACCATGTTACATCTTTCGAGTCGCCGTTGCCCCAGAAATCTCATTCAAAGGAAAAGCCATGTATTTGCGTTCTATCGTCCTTGCCCTGACAGCGTTTTCCCTGACTGCCGCACAAGCCCAGCAAGCCGCCGACGCGGTCGCGCCCGAGGCATCCGCCGGGACCGGCGCGGCCATCGTTTCTGCCGAATTGCAGGCCGCGATGGATGCGAAATCCAACGGTGTTCCGGTGCAGGCCGAAAACTGGATGGTCGCGGCCGCCAACCCGCTGGCGGCAGAGGCCGGCGCCAAGGTCTTGCGGGCGGGCGGAACCGCCGCGGATGCCATGGTTGCGGTGCAATCCGTGCTGGGGCTGGTAGAGCCGCAAAGCTCTGGTCTGGGCGGCGGCGCGTTTCTGGTCTGGTACGACGGCACCAGCGGCAAGATCACAACGCTTGACGGGCGCGAAACCGCGCCTCTGGCGGCCACGCCGCGCCTGTTTCAGGATGCGGCGGGCGAACCCTTGAAATTCTTCGATGCAGTTGTCGGCGGACGCTCTGTCGGGACGCCCGGCACACCGGCGTTGATGCAGGCCGCGCATGACCGCTGGGGAACGCGCCCCTGGGCCGGCCTGCTGGGCGACGCGATTGAACTGGCCGAACAGGGATTTACCGTCTCGCCGCGCCTGTCGCAATTGATCGCGGACGACACCGAACGGTTGTCGCGATTTTCGGCAACGCGCGACTATTTTCTTCCCGGCGGGGTGCCGCTGGCCGCAGGCGACACGCTGCGCAACGCGGCCTACGCCCAGACGCTTCGTGCCCTGGCGGCGCATGGGGCACAGGCGTTCTACAGCGGCGAGATTGCCGCTGACATCGTGACCACGGTGCGCACCGCAGCGGGCAATCCCGGTGTTCTGGCGCCGATCGACCTTGCGATCTACCAGGTCAAACAGCGCGACGCCGTCTGCGTCGAATACCGCGCGCATGACGTTTGCGGAATGGGCCCGCCATCGTCGGGCGCGCTGACCGTTGGCCAGATCCTCGGCATGCTGGAAAGCCACGACCTTGCGGCGCTTGGTCCCGACAGCGCCGAGGCCTGGCGCCTGATCGGCGATGCCTCGCGCCTGGCTTTCGCGGATCGCGGCCGCTACATGGCCGACAGCGATTTCGTTCCGGTGCCGGTCAATGGATTGATTGCAAAAGAATATCTGGCAACGCGCAGCGCCCTGCTGGCGGGCGACGACGCATTGCCGGAAGTTTCGGCGGGGGCTCCGGAATTCGACCATGCGCTGAATTTCGCGGATGACGAAAGCATCGAGTTCCCCTCGACCTCGCATATTTCAATCGTTGACAGCATGGGCAACGCGCTCAGCATGACCACGACCATCGAGAACGGGTTCGGGTCGCGTCTGATGGTGCGCGGGTTCCTGTTGAACAATGAACTCACCGATTTTTCGTTTCGCAGCCATTCCGGCGGCGTGCCGATTGCCAACCGGATCGAACCGGGCAAACGCCCGCGCTCGTCGATGGCGCCCACGATTGTGCTGAAGGACGGCAAGCCGGTTCTTGTGATCGGATCGCCGGGCGGCAGCCGGATCATCGGCTATGTCGCAGGGGCGATCATCGCGCATCTCGACTGGAATCTGGATGTGCAGCAGGCCGTGGCCCTGCCCCACGCGGTCAATCGCTTCGGAACTTTCGATCTCGAGGCCGGCACCGCGGCCGCAGACCTTGAGGCGGGCTTGCAGGCGCTGGGATACGAGACCAGCGTGCGCGATCTGAACTCTGGCCTGCACGCGATTGCGATCGGCGACACCCTGCAGGGCGCGGCGGACCCGCGCCGCGAAGGCATTGCCTTGGGGGAATGACGCCCCGGCGGCGGCACCGGCAGGCCTTTTGCCACCGGCCCGCTGGCCCCTTGCGGCGGTCAGCGCGGCGCCATGTTGGCCGGCGACGGGCCCAAACACGGCCATCGGTGCGACAATCTGATCGACCAAATGCTGCATCTTGCGTTGCCCCGGCCCGCATGGCGCACTAAAACCACCCTCAAAGCGTGTGTTGCGGGGTGACTCGTGGCATGCGTAAACCCAAACCTGAGAACCAGGAGGCACCGCATGGCTGACGCCGCCATCCATGGCCACGACCACCACGACGAGCGCAGCTTCTTCGTCCGGTGGTTCATGTCAACGAACCACAAAGACATCGGCATCCTCTATCTGTTTACCGCCGCCATCCTGGGCTTCATCTCGGTCGCCTTCACCGTCTACATGCGGCTGGAACTGATGAACCCCGGTGTGCAGCTGATGTGCGCCGAAGGCGCGCGCCTGTTCCCAAGCGCAGCCGAATGTACGCCCAACGGCCATCTGTGGAACGTGCTGATCACCGGCCACGGCATCCTGATGATGTTCTTCGTGGTCATTCCGGCCCTGTTCGGCGGTTTTGGCAACTTTTTCATGCCGTTGCAGATCGGCGCGCCGGACATGGCGTTCCCGCGGATGAACAACCTTTCCTACTGGATGTTCGTCGCCGGATCGTCGCTGGCGGTTCTGTCGGTCATCGCGCCGGGCGGAAACGGGCAGACCGGTTCGGGCGTCGGCTGGGTGCTGTACCCGCCGCTGTCGACCACCGAACAGGGCTGGTCGATGGACCTGGCGATCTTTGCGGTGCACCTTTCGGGTGCCTCGTCGATCCTTGGCGCGATCAACATGATCACCACCTTCCTGAACATGCGTGCCCCCGGCATGACCCTGTTCAAGGTGCCGCTGTTCGCCTGGTCGATCTTCGTCACCGCCTGGCTGATCCTGCTGAGCCTGCCGGTTCTGGCCGGCGCCATCACCATGCTGCTGACCGACCGCAACTTCGGCACGACCTTCTTCGATCCCGCCGGCGGCGGTGACCCGATCCTGTACCAGCACATCCTTTGGTTCTTCGGCCATCCCGAGGTTTACATCGTGATCGT
>JAJDOB010000177.1 GCA_022340385.1 Rhodobacter sp. | reverse complement strand
AAGCCTTCGGCGACAAACGCCTCTTCTGCGGCGCGCGAATGCACCAGAATCGCGTCGACATCTCCGGCCCGGCCAAGGCGCAGCGCCTGCCCGGTGCCGACCACCAGAAGCTGCACCTCCAGCCCCAGATCGGCCTGGATTTCGGGCAACAGGATTTCTGCCAGCCCGGAGTTATGGAATGATGTCGTGACCGCCAGCCGCATGTCGTCGGCCAGCGCCACACCTGCCCAAAGACAGGTCAGAACTCCCAGTATCAGACGCTTCATTCCACGATGTCTCCCTTGATGAAAGCTGCCGCTTCGCCGGTTTCGGGCCCGGCGAAAAACGCGCTTGCCTGATTCCGTTCGTGCACGCGGCCACGATAGAGAAAAATGACATCGGATGCCATGCGCCGCGCCTGCCCGATGTTATGCGTGGCCATGACGATGCGGGTGCCGTCGGCCTGCGCCTGCGCCAGGATGCCCTCGATCTCGCGCATGGACCGCCCGTCGAGATTGGCGGTCGGTTCGTCCAGGAACAGCAGTTGCGGTTCGCGGATCAGGGCGCGGGCCAGCGCCAGTTTCTGTTTCTCGCCACCCGACAGATCCATTGCCTGCTGTTTCAGCGCCCCGGCCAGACCGACGCGATCCGCCCAGAATTCCGCCCGTTCGCGCGCCTGCGTTCTGGCCAGTCCACCCAGCATCAGCGGAAACGCGATATTGTCGCGCACGGAACGGCGCAACACGACCGGGGTCTGGAACACGAAGGCCTGTGCGGCCTGCGCCTCGGCCAGTGGGCGGGCCCAGTCGATGCTGCCGCCACGCTGGCGCACCAGCCCGTGCAGCATCCGCAGCAGCGTGGTCTTGCCCGCGCCGTTGGGGCCCATGACAATGGTGACGCCGGTGCCGTCAAGCGTCAGGTCGACCGGCCCGACGATGGTTCGGCCACGGCGCCGCACGGTCGCACCGCGCACATCAAGCGGCAGGATCGTCACCATCTGCCCTCTCTTTCCGTCCGGCTGAGCGCGTGGCTGGCAAAGCTGACCGCGATCGCCAGCCCGATCAGGACAAAGCCCAGCCCGAGGGCAAGCGCAAAATTACCCTTGCTGGTTTCCAGGGCGATGGCGGTGGTCAGGACACGGCTGACATGGTCGATATTGCCGCCCACGATCATGATCGCGCCGACCTCGCCGATCGCGCGGCCAAACCCGGCCAGGGCGGCCATCAGCAGGGCGCGGCGCGCATCCACCAGAAGCGTCGTCATGCGCTGGCGCTTCGAGGCGTTCAGCGAAATCAGCAGGTCGTGGTAGTCCGACCAAAGCTCGCGCACCGCCTGGTGCGAGATCGAGGCGACCAGCGGCGTGACGATGATGACCTGCGCAATGATCATCGCGGTCGGGCTGAACAGCAGGTTCAGCGCGCCGAACGGGCCCGCGCGCGACAACAGCAGATACACCACCAGCCCGACCACCACCGGCGGCAGCCCCATCAGCGCATTCAGCAGCGCGATCACCGCGCGGCGATAGCGGAACCGCTGGATCGCCAGCCAGCTGCCCAGCGGCATGCCGATGGCACAGGCGATGGCGACGGCGCACAGCGTGACCTGAAGCGAGCGCAGGGTGATTTCCACAAGATCGGGATCAAGGGTGACGACAAGCCAGAAGGCAGCCTGCAGCCCTTGCCAGATTTCGCCCATATACCCGCGCCCGCCTTCGTTGTCCGGCAGGAAGGTCTCAGAGTTTCAGGGGCGTGGCAAGGCGCCAGTCAGTCCAGCCGCACCGCGCTGCCGGTGGCGCGCTCGGCGGCCGAGAACCCGGCCCGGTTCAGCCCGTACCAGGCGGCGACAGAAATGACGGCGATGGCGGCAAAGGCCAGAAGCATGGCGCGCATGGGGTTATCCTTTTGTGTGTTCGCGCAGGAACGCGATCAGATCGGCACGGTCGCGGGGTTTGGTGATGCGTTGCATCGGCATTTTGGTCCCCGGCATGTAATGCTCGGGGCCCTGATCGAACAGCGCGTCAATGGTGGCGGCGTTCCAGGTGATGCCGGCGCCGGCCACGCTGTCGGAATAGGCATAGCCCGGATAGCTGCCCGCGCGCCGCCCGAACAGCCCGGCCAGCGACGGCCCGGCGCGCCGGATACCGTCATGCGTCAGGCTGTGGCAGATCGAACATTTGCGGCGGAACTGGCGTTCGCCGTTGGTCATGGTTTCGGGGGCTTTCAGAAACCCGCGCTCGGCATTGGCCAGAAGCGGGCCTTCATCCTTGGCGCCGACCGGCCAGAAATAGGCCTGATCGTCGATGCCGCCGGTCAGCAGGGACTGGCCGTCGGCGGTATAGGCCAGCGCCCAGACCGGGCCGCGCAGGGCGGCGCGGAAATCATGCACGATATCCCAGTTGGCGGTGTTGACGACCATGATATGCCCCTCGCCGTCGCCCACCGCGACCTGCGAGAAATCCGGCGTGGCGGCGATATCCAGCACCGGGCGGCGATCCAGCGTCAGGTCGGCAAGAACGGCATCGGTGGCCAGGTCGATGACGCGGGTGCCACCATCCGTCGCGCCATAGATCAGCCAGCCGGCGCGCGCGTTGACCAGCAGGCAGGTGACACCGAACCCGTGGCGCACAAGGATGCGCCTTTGGCTGCCGTCCATGTTCCAGGTGCGGATGGTGCCATCGGCAGAGGCGGTGATCAGCGTGGCCGCGTCAAGGAAGACCACGTCATTCACCGCGCCCTCATGCCCGCGCAACTGCGCGATGCGGGCGCCGGTCTCGATGTCCCACAGGCCGACGGTGCCGTCCCAACTGGCCGAGGCAAGCCGCGTCTGATCCGGCGACAGCGCAAGATCCTTGATCTGGCCCGCGTGGCCCGAAAGACGGTGCAGGCGCGTGCCGCTGTCGATATCCCAGATCGCGATCTCGAAATCGTCACCCGCACTGGCGACGCGGCCCGGCCCGGCAAAGCTGACCGCCTTGACGGCGGCCTCGTGCCCGTCCAGCCAGCGCACCGAGTCATTGTCCAGATCCCAGACCCCGACCGAATTGTCAAAACTGGCGGTCAGCGCAAGGCGCCCATCCTGCGAGATTGCAACGTCATGGATCGGGCCGCCATGGCCGGCAAGGGCGCGGAAACCATCGGCAGCGGCATCCGATGCGAACAGGGCGGCCATCAGGAACAGGGCCCACCGCATGACTATTCCGCAGGAGCGGTCGACCCGGGCGACCGGGTGTCGGGCGCGGCGGCTTTTGCCTGAACCTCGGCGACCCACAGGCTGTGATGTTCTTTCGCCCAGTTCAGATCGACCTGACCGTCGCCCATGGCGTCGAACGCGCCCTCCATCCCGATCGACCCGATGTAGATATGCGCCAGGATCACGCACATCATCGCGAAGGCCATGATCGCGTGCCAGGCCTGCGCGAATTGCATTTCCTGATGCGGGGTCAGTTCGGTCGGCAACGGCGACAGACCGATCCAGCCGGGAACCCCAAGGTCGTTGAGGTGGTGAAAGGTCGAGTCGAAAATGTTGATCTGGAACGGGAACAGCAGCGCCAGCCCGGAAACAGAGATCGACGCGCCCATCAGGATCACCGACCAGAAGATGATCTTCTGGCCGGCATTGAATTTCTTCGCCGGCGGATGGCTGTGCTTGCTGAACAGGCCACCGCCTTTCAGCAGCCAGGTTATGTCGTGGCGGCTGGGCAGATTGTGAAACACCCACATCACGAACACCAGAACCAGCCCCAGCATGAAAGCCCAGCTGACGTTGTTGTGAATCCATTTGCTGGCGATGGCGAGCACCGAAAAGCCCTTCGGCCCCATCCACGGCAACAGCCCGATGCGCCCGAACAGCGAAATCAGGCCGGTGATCCCCAGCAGGATGAAAGAGCCCGCCAGCAGCCAGTGACCGAAGCGTTCAACCGGTTTGAACCGCTCGATCGTGATGCCCGCCGGGCCGGCCTCGATCATGATCCGTCTGCGCAGGACGTAGAACACTCCCAGCAGCACCAGCACGATCAGCAGGGCGTTGCCGCCCCATTTGCGCAGCGGCCCGGCGCGAAACTCCAGCCAGGCCATGCCGCCATCCTGCACCAGCAGCGTCGCGCCCGGCGTGCTGGTCGAGGCGGTGATTTCCGCGGTGCCATAGCGCAAGGCGCGCCACAGTTCCGGGTCCGAGGCGCCGCCCAGCGTGCCAAGCGCGTCGACCCCGGGGCGGGCCAGCGGGTCGCCGGTGGCCTGGCGACGAAAACTGTCGTCGATTTTCAGCCCCTTCTGGCGGGCAAGAATGTCTTCCAGCGTCTGCGCCCCGCCGGTGGCAGAGCGGTCCGGCGCTGGGGCGGCGGTTTCCTGGGCCACGGCCGATGCACAAAGCAGCATGGCAAGGCAAAGGCTGGCGAGAAGGGATTTGATCAGGGTCATGGGCGTCTCGTCTGACACGATGAAAGGGGCGAAAGGCCGAAGGATTGGCAGCGACCGCAAGGTCTGCCTTCAGGCGCAGCGACGTTCGATGGCAGGATGCACCCCAAGGCACAGCCCGCGCGGGTTCATCCCCGGGCGCACAAGGTCGCGCGCCCGGGGGGACTTGATGCCTAGCCGCCCTTCTGGCCGTAGGCCGTACCCCAGCCCCAGGCGCCCGAACCGAAACCACGCGCGACGACCCGTTCGCGGTAGATGTCGGACACGTCGTCGCCGTCACCGGCCAGCAGCGCCTTGGTCGAACACATCTCGGCGCAGATCGGCAATTTGCCCTCTGCGATCCGGTTGCGGCCGTATTTGGCGAACTCGGCGGCCGAATGGTTCTCTTCGGGGCCACCCGAACAGAAGGTGCATTTGTCCATCTTGCCACGGCTGCCGAAATTGCCCGCCTGCGGATATTGCGGCGCGCCGAACGGGCACGCGTAGAAACAGTAGCCACAGCCGATGCACAGGTCCTTGGAATGCAGCACCACGCCGGTTTCTTCCTGATAGAAGCAATCGACCGGACAGACCGCCATGCAGGGCGCGTCCGAACAGTGCATGCACGCAACCGAGATCGAGCGTTCGCCGGGGTCGCCGTCACCGATGGTAACGACGCGCCGGCGGTTGATGCCCCACGGAACCTCATGCTCGTTCTTGCACGCGGTGACGCAGGCGTTGCATTCGATGCAGCGTTCCGCGTCGCATAGGAACTTCATTCTTGCCATTGTTACGTCTCCCTATCTCAGGCCGACTTCACGCGGCAAAGCGTGACTTTGGTCTCTTGCATGTTGGTGAC
>JAJDOB010000163.1 GCA_022340385.1 Rhodobacter sp. | reverse complement strand
CCGGCCATGAACACGCGGAACGGTTCCATCGCGCGGACAAAGGCCGTTTCCATCTCGATCGTGCCTTCGATCAGGGGTTGTGCGCCCTGGCTCCAGGCTTGCGTAAACACCGGCTCCATCACGAAATAGGTCAGGAACAGCGCCAGACTGACGATCAGCATGTTCGGTGGCGACTGCTGCAGCCCGATGGCCTGCCGCAGGATCGACAGCACCGTCACGATGAACGGAAAACAGGTGATCATGATCGCCAGCCCGGGAACGATGCTAAGCAGCGTGATCAGGACGATCAGCTGGATGCTGCGCGCCGCCAAAGAGCCGTCTTCGCCAAGCGATATCGAGATGTCCTGTCCGCTCGCCGGGCCGGCGAGGACCAGCAGCCCGGCAATTGCCGGAATGATCAGATGCCGAGCCGCGGCGATCAAGCGATCAAAGCCCGTTCGCCAGATCGGCGACTTCGGTCAGGCGCACTGCCAGCTGTCCGGCATTCTCACCGTCCATTTCCTGCAGTTCGCCACGCGCGATCAGCTTGTCGCCGACAAAAAGCTCAACCGGGTCTTCAACACGCTTGTCCAGCATCAGCACAGCCTCGTTTTCCAGTGACAGCAGCTCGCGCAACATCGGATGGGCGCGCCCGACAGATACCGTGATCTCGATCGGCACGCGGTTGAACGGATGCGCAGCGGCGCGGTCTTTTGCATCTTCAGGCATGTTGCAAGGCTCCTTCATTAAGGGCGTAAAGCGCGTTCACGGCGCTGGTAATCCGGTCCAGCGCACCGGCCATGTCTATCTGTCTTTCAGCCTTGCCGACGCGCAGATAGGCCTGCCCTTCGGCCAGTGACTGCTCTTCGCAAAGGCGAATGGCGGTGACATTCGCCGCTGCCAGCTGACGTTCCAGCGCCGGGCGGCTGGCCGGGGCGATGACCAGTTCAACCGGCCGGTCGACGCAGTCCTCGACAAGCGGGCGCAGCTCTTCGAGGATCCTGAGCCCAAGCGTTTCGACGACGAGTTCGGGCAGCAGGGTGGAGATCAGTTCCTGGAACAGCGGTTCCATCGCCTGAATCAAATGCGCGCGCGCCTCGTGGAAAGTGAAAGACAGCTCCTGAAGGGTCCGCGCGAATTCGGCGCCGATGCGGGTCTGGTCCTGCGCCTGGGCGCTTGCCGCATCGTCCCATCCGGCCTGATAGCCCTGCTCATAGGCCGCCATCCTGTCCGTTTCAGCCTGCACGACCGGAATCATGCCGTTTTCGGATGGATCGGTTCTTGCCGTGAGCAGTTCGAAATCTTCCAGTGTCAGGGGCATCACGTGGTCTCCTCGTGATCTTCCATCCAGCTGCGCAGGATTTCGACGGTCTCTTCCTTGCGCTCTTCGATCAACTTGCGCAGCCGCTCAACCGGGTCTTTGACCTCGCCCGCGTCGGCCGGCAGGGTGTTGGCCGTCTTCATGTCTCCGGGCGAAATCACCGCCATGCCGGGAATCGGGCCAGGCCCGTCATCGATCTCGCCGGTCAGGGCATTTTCCGACGCAATCTGCCGCGGGTCAGCGCCGGGCCGGGCGGCATTGCGCGCTGTATCTGCAACTGCCTGACCCGCAGCTGTCCGGCCGGTGCCACCGGGCAGGCCCATCGGGGGGTTCGCACGCGGCCCGGCAAGCGCCGGGGTCGAAACCGCCGGGGTCTTTGCCAGGATCGGGCGCACCACAAACAGCCCCAGAACCAGAGCAACCAGCGCCAGCACGCTCAGCTGAAGCAGGCTCATCGCGTCAAGATTCAGACCCTGCAGGAACGTCGGCGAAACCGTATCGACTTCGGCGTCCAGCGGCTCGAACTCCATGGTCTTGAGCGTGATGGCATCGCCGCGATCCGCGTCGAATCCGACGGCAGAGGCGACCAGTTCCTGCAAGGCCTGCATTTCTTCTTCCGGACGCGGCGCCCAGACTTCCTGCCCCGTCGCATCGTCTATGCTGCGCAACCCGTCGACCAGCACCGCCACCGAAATACGCTTGATCGCGCCGGGTGTGCGCAGCAATTCTCGGGTCGTCTCGCTTACTTCATAATTCACCCGTTCGCGGGTTTCGCGGTTCTCGCTGCGCGAGCTATTCTCGCCGCCGCCGGCGTCGCCCTCTGGCAGGTTGCTGGCGACGGTCACGCTACCGTTCTGGCTGCCGCTGGATGTCGTGCTGCGCTCTTCGGTTTCCGAACTGATCGCCACGCGGTTTTCCGGGTCAAAGCGGTGCTCGACGATCGCTTCGCGCTCTGTCACCGTTTCAACGCTGACCTCTACCACGGCATTGCCATAGCCGACGCGCGCCTCGAGAATATGCTGGATGTTACGGCGCAGTTCTGCGGCCCGGTCCTGGCCGTTGACGCTGCCGGTTTCGGCGTCATCGCCCGACACCACCAATCCGCCACGCCCGTCGATCACCGACACGTCCTCTGGCGACAGGCCCGCGACCGCGGACGCCACCAGGAATTTCAGGGCATTGGCGTGTGACGCCGGCAACCCGCCGGACATCGTTGTCACCGTCACCGAAGCGGTCGCCTTCAGGTTGCGCTGGAACGGGTTCGAAGACGGGTTTGAGATATGCACGCGGGCGCCCTTGATCTGCGGGCTGGCGACGATCGTGCGGGCAAGCTCGCCCTCCTTGGCGCGCCAATAGGCAGCATCGAACATCTGCGACGTGGTTCCAAAGCCGGAAAGCGAATCGAGCAGTTCATAGCCCTGCCCGTTGTTGGCCGGCAGGCCCTCGGCGGCAAGCGTCATGCGCAGGGCGTCACGGTTGCCCGAAGCGACGAAGATCGCGCCGTCACGCACGTCATAGGTCACGCCCTGCTGTTCCAGTGCGGCGACAACCTCGCCCGCCGTTGCAGGCTCCAGCCCGGCATATAACAACGACATCGACGGTTGCGCCGCCATGCGCAACAGCCCAAGTACGGCCGCGAACATCGCAAGTGTCGCGCCAAGCACGATGATGCGGCGGCGCGTATCGAGTGTGGACCAGACCGACAGGATCTGCTGCAAAACGGATCTCCCATTCTGAAAGCCGTGCGCCACCTTTGAGCGAACAGCCTTAACAATCGGTTAGTGCTGACCGGGCTATACCGATTCTCGACACTTGTTCGCAGCAGGAGGCCTGAATGGCCGATGACGACGCCGAGGCGGAAGCCGGAGACCCAAAGAAGAAATCGAAGAAGCCGTTGATTTTCGGCGCCGTTCTGGCACTGGTGCTGGGCGGGGCCGGGTTCTTCGCGGTCTATTCAGGCATGATTCTTGCGCCCCATGCGGAAGGCGAACATGCCACGATGGATGACGCCCACGCCCAGCCGCTGCCCTCTGTTGCCTTCGTTCCGATCGACCCTCTGGTGATCAATCTGGGGCGGGGGTCGTCGAACCGGCACCTCAAGTTCCGCGCTGAACTGGAGGTGGAACCGGCCACGCAATCCGAGGTTGCCGCGCTGCTGCCGCGCGTGACGGACGTATTGAACGGCTATCTTCGGGCGCTGAATGTCGCCGAACTGGAAGAACCTGCCGCCTTGATAAAACTGCGCGCCCAGATGCTGCGGCGCGTCCAGATCGTCACCGGCGAAGGCCGCGTGCGCGACCTGCTGATCATGGAATTCGTGCTGAACTGACGAGGACAAAAAATGGAGCTGATTGCTGATATCTTGCTGATCGCCGGGGCTCTTGGGGCGGCACTGTACTGTCTTGTGCTGGCGCGGCGACTGAACCGGTTCACGAATCTCGAGAAAGGCGTCGGTGGCGCGGTGGCGGTGTTGTCTGCCCAGGTCGACGACATGACGAAGACGCTGAGCCAGGCGCAGGGCACCGCCAGCGGATCGACCCTGTCGCTGGAGGCGCTGACGAATCGTGCCGAAGAGGTTGCCAAGCGGCTGGAACTGCTGGTGGCGTCGATGCATGACCTGCCGTCGGTTACCGACCAACCGGCAGGCCCGGCACCGGAAACCGCGACAGAGCCGGAACCGCCTGCGCCGGAGCCGGAGCCTGCGCCGGAACCTGAACCGACAGTGTCGCCGGAACCCGTATCGCTGTTCCGCTCTGCACGCGCGGATACGCCGGAGCGTGCAGCATGAACGCGCCGGTACATCAAAGGAAACGCCGCAGTGGCAGGGGCGTCCTGTGGATCATCGCCGGGCTGATGCTGGCATCCGGCGGCATTCGGCTGGCGACGGGCACAGCCACGGCCCTGGCGCGCGAGGTCGAGGAACTGGTGTCAGACAAGCCAATGGCCGAATCGCAACAGAATTGTGCACCCGACGAAAGCGTGGCCGCGGTCCTGAAGGCCCTGAACGCGCGCCAGAGCGAACTTGATATGCGCGAAGACGCCCTGGCGGACCGCATTTCGGCGCTGAATCTGGCAGAGCAGGAAATTCAGAAGAACCTGATCGCGCTGCAGACCGCCGAAGCCGAACTGACCAAGACACTTTCGCTTGCCGATGACGCCGCCGAGGACGATCTGGCACGCCTGACAGCGGTCTACGAGAACATGAAACCGAAAGAGGCGGCGGCGCTGTTCGAGGAAATGTCGCCGGACTTTGCTGCCGGTTTCCTGGGGCGAATGCGCCCCGATACCGCCGCTCAGGTGATGGCCGGGCTCAGCGCGCCGGCTGCCTATACGATCAGCGTGATCCTGGCCGGGCGCAACGCGAATGTCCCGAAGAACTAGGGCTGCTCACCAGCTTTTAACACGAATCTGCATAACTGCCGTTGCGGGACAGTCCGCGGGAACAAAGGCGACCTAAATGATCGGTATTATCGGCATCGCCGTGATCTTCATCATGGTATTCGGCGGTTACATCATGGCCGGCGGCAAGATGGGCATCATCCTGAAATCACTGCCTTTTGAGCTTACGATGATCGGCGGCGCCGCAACCGGCGCCTTTCTCCTGTCCAACGACAGGTCCGGGATCAAACACACCATCAAGGACGTCGGGAAAGTCTTCAAGGGCCCAAAATGGAAGCATGGCGACTACCGCGATCTGCTGTGCCTGCTGTTCGAGCTGATCCGGCTTGCCCGGTCCAACGCCGTCGCGCTGGAAGAGCATATCGAAGACCCGGAGAATTCTTCGATCTTCCAGCGATACGCCAAGATTTCGGCCGATCGGGAAACCGTCGAACTGATTTGCGACACTTTGCGTTCTGCGTCGATGAACTACGATGACCCGCACCAGGTAGAGGAAGTGCTGGAAAAGCGGATGGAGGCGACCCTGCACCATGCGCTGCATGGCAGTCACGCGCTTCAGGGCATGGCAGACGGGTTGCCGGCGCTTGGCATCGTCGCCGCGGTTCTGGGGGTAATCAAGACCATGGCCTCGATCGACCAGCCGCCGGAAATCCTGGGAAAGATGATCGGCGGCGCACTTGTCGGCACGTTTCTGGGTGTGTTCCTGGCCTATGGTCTGGTCGGACCTTTTGCCGCGAAAGTCGCGGCGGTGGTCGAAGAAGACTCGCATTTCTACAAACTGATCCGCGAGGTTCTGGTGGCCAATCTGTACAACCATGCCACCAACATCTGTATCGAGGTCGGGCGGCAGAACACGCCCGGCCATTCGCGCCCCAGCTACAGCGAGTTGGAAGAGGCGCTGAAGGAAACCAAACAGCAAGAGGCCGCATGATCCGTCTGCTCCCGGCAATCGCATGTCTGTTGTGGCCCTTTGCCGCGTTGTCGGCACCGCTGGCGGTTCAGTCGGGCGAACACGCGGATTTCTCGCGCGTCGTCGTGACGCTGAAACCCGGACCTGACTGGCGGCTTGGCCGGGTCGACGGCGGATACGAACTGCGCCCGGACGCACCGAATGACGGATATGACCTGCGCAAGGTATTCGACCTTATTCCGCGCGACAGGATCGCGGCGCTGGAGCCGCGCGCCGGCGGGCATCTGTTCTTCCGGGTCGACTGCGACTGCCACGCCGACGCATTCGAAATCCGCTCTGGCCTGGTGATCGACATCAAGGATGGACCACCGCCACGCGCAAACAGGTTCGAGGTCGCGCTGGAGGCGCTGGAACAGCCCGCGCGCCCGCGCCCTGTTTCGCGCCCGGGAACGGTTGCAGGTCCGGCCATCGCGCCTGCGGAAAAGCCTGCAATTCCGCTGACCACCCGCTTTCCCGCCAGACGCACCGAATATGCGTGGGCAGACGCGCTGGCAATGGATCTGTCCCGCCCGCGCGCTGCCGCCGCCCCAATGGCCGCCCCGGCGGAACCGGAAACTGCCGCACCGCCACGCGACAGGGTTCTGGAGGTTCAGCAGCAACTTATCGAACAGCTTGGCAGGGCCGCCGTTCAGGGCCTTGTGACCGCGGACCTGTCGCAAACCGAAGCCCGCATCGAAAAGACCCGGCCAATGCCGGACATCGACGGACAGGGTGCGCCCACACATCACCCACCTCTGCCGCCCGAGCCTGACGCGGTCGGCGATCCGGTGCGCAGCGATCATATCCGATTTGAAACCGCCGTGGATCGCGGGCGCAATGCGCTGCGCAGCACTCCACTGACCTCCGACGGAACGAAATGCCTGCCCGGCGATGATTTCGATATCGCAACCTGGGGCGCCGCGCCGGATAAGGGTGGTAGCCTGAGCCTGTCGCACGCGGCCGTTGTCGCAGAGTTTGACGAGGCCGACCCGAAAGGCATCGAGACGGTGGCGAAACAGTATATCTATCTGACTTTCGGGGCAGAAGCGAAGGCGCTCATGACGGTGTTCGATGTCGCCCCCCGCAATGCGCAATTGCTGCATGCAATGGCCGACATCATGGATACTGGCAGCACAGAGGCGAATGCCATCCCGCGCGACCAGTTGGCCTGCGACGACCGGGTCGCAATGTGGGCCATTCTGGCGGCCCCGTCACTGTCGAAAGGCGAAGACATCGCCGAAAACGCAGTGCTTTCCGCATTCGGCGAACTGCCCCTGCATCTGCGCCGCCATCTTGGCCCGATTCTGGCCGAACGCCTGCTGGGCATCGGCGATTCGGACACGGCGACCGCGATCCGGAATTCGATTGGCCGTGCGCCCGGCGACCATGGCCCCGGCTTTGTCATGCTGGACGCCCGGATCGCGCTTGAAACCGGCCATGCGGAAAGCGGCACGGATCAGCTTGCCGACATCATCCGGCAAGACGGGCCGCTTGCCCCGGACGCGGTGATCCGGCTGATCGACACCCAGCTTGATGCCGACCAGCCGCTGCCTGCCGGCATGGCCGAAACCGCTGCGGCAATGGCATTCGAGGCACGCGGAACCCCGCAGGGCAGCGAACTGGCAAGAGTGCACATTCGGGCACAGGCGCATGGCGGAGAATTCCTGGCCGCTCTGAAGAACGCCGATCAGACGGTTGCCGCCGGCGATCTGCCAGACACAGCAGCGACGGAAATCAGGCAGGAGGTTTTCACACTGTTGGCCGCCAAGGCAAGCGACGAGGAGTTTCTGCAGGCGGTATTGCCGACGCCGATGCAGATTGGCGCGGATGACGCGGCCCAGGCAATTCGGCGCGACATCGCGGCCCGCCTGATCGACCTTGACCTGCCCAAGCCCGCGCGCGACATCCTTGCCGCCGGCGTTCCGCTGCCCGGTCCACAGGATCGGCAGCTGTTTGCGAAGGCTTACCTGAAAGAACGGCGGGCCGATCTGGCGATGGGATATCTGGCCGGACTGAGCGACGCCGAATCGCGTGGCTTGCGCGCAAAAACGCACGCGCTGGCGGGCGAACATGCCCGCGCTGCGAGCGAGTTCGAGCGACTCGGCGACAAGGATGCGCGCGCGCGATCCAGTTGGCGCGGCGGCGACTGGCAAACCGTGGCAGAGATCGGGGCGCCCGCAGAGATGGCAGCCGCTGGCCTGGTTTCGGACCCGCCCACACCGGACCCGGACCTTGGGCCACTGGCCACCAATCGCAAATTGCTGGAGCGCAGCCAGGAAACGCGCCAGTTGCTGGCAAATTTGCTGACAACAACCGTCAAGCCCTGATCGTGGTTACCAATTGTTCAGGTCCGCGCCCTAACGTTCAATCCAGCACAGGCGGCAAGAATTGCGGCGGGGACCATGAGACAAAAGGATATCTTGAGACCCGGCATGGGTTCTTTTAGACCCGGCGCCGCTTTGCGACGCGTAGCAGACGCCCCGGTCGCGCCGGAATGAACCGGTCGCGTTTCACACTGGGGTCGATTTTCCAGCCGACGATTCTGCTGGCGCTGGCGCTGATGGCGGTGATCGTGATGATGATCCTGCCGATGCCCGCCTGGGTTCTGGACGTCGGGCTGGCAGCATCATTCGCACTGGCGATCCTGATGTTCACCGTGACGTTGTTCATCGAACGCCCGCTTGATTTCTCGGTCTTCCCGACGGTGCTTCTGGCCTCTCTGATGCTGCGGCTGTCGCTGAATGTCTCGTCAACCAAGCTGATCATCGGCGAGGGGCACAGCGGAACGCAAGCCGCCGGGAATGTCATCGAGGGCTTTGCCATGTTCGTCATGGGCGGCAGCGTATTCATGGGCCTGGTGGTGTTCGGCGTTCTGCTGATCGTCAATTTCATCGTCATCACCAAGGGCGCCGCGCGCATGGCCGAGGTCGGTGCGCGTTTCGCACTGGACGGGATGCCGGGCAAACAGCTTGCGATCGACAGCGACATGTCGGCCGGGGCCATAGGCCACACCGAAGCCAAGGCCCGCCGCGAGCGCGAGCAGCAGGAAACCACGTTCTTCGGCTCGCTGGATGGTGCGTCGAAATTCGTGAAGGGCGATGCGGTGGCCGGGCTGCTGATCACGCTTCTCAACATGGTGATGGGTCTGATTATCGGCGTCACGCTGCACGACATGCCGCTGTCCCGCGCATTTGAAACCTACGCGATCCTCACCGTCGGCGACGGTCTGGTCAGCCAGATTCCGGCAGTGATCATTTCGATCGCCTCGGCGCTGCTTCTGGCGCGCGGCGGCGCGATCGGATCCACCGATCTGGCATTCTTCAGCCAGCTCAGCCGCTACCCGGCGGCGCTGGCCACGGTTGCGGTTCTGATGTTCATGTTCGCGCTGGTGCCCGGGCTGCCGTTCCTGCCGTTTGTCGCCGGTGCAATTGTGCTGTCCACGTCGGCATTCTATGGCTTTCGCGCCTCTGACCGGCGGAAAGAGCAGGAAGCCGAGGCTGCGAAAAAGCCCGACGCGGCCCCTGTCGAGGCGTCGCTTGGCGACGTGCTGGACCTGGACGATATCCATGTCGAATTCGCCCCCGACCTTGTGTCGATGGTGTTGGACCCGGCCACCGGGCTGGACGCGCGAATTGCCAACATGCGCACCCATGTGGCCACCGAATTTGGCCTGATCCTGCCGGATATCCGCCTGACGGATGACCCGTCACTGCGCGCAGGCGGATATGTCGTGAAAATCCAGGGCGTGGAACAGGCCCGCGACACGCTTTACCCGGAGCGGATGCTGGCGATCCTGTCGGCCGATGCGAAGGGCCTGCCAGGCGGCGAAGACGTGAAAGAGCCGGTTTACGGCGCGCCGGCCCGCTGGATCCCTCTCGAATCACAGGAAGAGGCGGCGCTGACCGGCACCACGATCGTCAGCCCGACCGAGGTGCTGGCAACGCATCTTCTGGAAGTGATGAAGCTCAATTTCGCCCGGCTTCTGAGCCTCAAGGCCCTGCGCCGGCTGCTTGATGAATTCACAAACCTTTCCGATCCCGCGCGCGCCGAGGCCAACCGGCGGATGCTGGATGAACTGGTGCCCGACAAGGTGCCGACTGACCTGCTGTTGACGGTGCTGCGGCTGCTGCTGGAAGAACGCGTTTCAATCCGCAACCTGCCCCTGATACTGGAAGCGATTGCCGAAGCGCGCGGTGCGCAGATAACGCCGGAAGCGATATGCGAACATGTCCGCCAGCGGCTGGGATTTCAGCTGATCGCCGAATTCAAACGCGCCGACGGCACCTTGCCGCTGGTGCAACTTGCCCCCGAATGGGAAGAACGTTTCGCAACCTATCAGATCGAGGGCGAGCGCGGGCATCATGATGTCGCCCTGCCGCCGGAAGACTTCAACAGGCTGGCCAATGCGGTCAGCGAACGGTTGGCGAAGGCCGGCGACAGCGGCGTTTATCCGGCGGTTGTCACCTCGACGCGGCGAAGGCGGTTTCTGCATACCGTGCTCAGCGCCAAGGGCATCAGCAACCCGGTATTCTCCTACGAGGAGATCGGCACCGAGGCGCGTCCGGCGCTGGTGGGTCTGGTCGCGGCGTGACCGAGGCACTGGAATCGCTGCTGCACATCAGCCAGACCGGACTCGCCGTCGGCTTTGTGGTATTCTTGCGCGTTGGCGCGGCGATGGCGGTCATGCCCGCCTTTGGTGAACGATCGATCCCGGAACGTGTGCGCCTGGCCCTGGCGCTGGCGTTCACCGTGATTGTCGCCCCGGCGGTGGCCGACCGCATCACGCCGGCCCTCGGATCGGGCAGCGGGCTGGTGCTGCTGCTGTTTGGCGAGGTCGTCGCGGGGCTGGCGCTGGGCCTAGCGCTGCGGCTGTTCGTTCTGGCTCTGCAGATCGCCGGATCGGTGGCCGCCCAGTCGACGTCGCTGTCGCAGATATTTGGCACCGCGGCGCTTGAACCGCTTCCGGCGATTGGCCATGTCATGGTGATCAGCGGTCTGGCGCTGGCGGTGATGACCGGTCTGCATCTGCGCGTGGCAGAGGCGTTGATCGGTTCGTATTCCGCGTTTCCGCCCGGCCGGATTCCCACGCCGGGCATCATCGCGGACTGGGGTCTGCTGCGCGTGGCGCAGGCGTTTTCGCTGGCCTTCACGCTGGCCGTGCCATTTGTGATTGCCTCGTTCATCTACAATCTGGCGCTGGGCGTCATCAACAAGGCGATGCCACAACTGATGGTCGCCTTCGTCGGCGCCCCGGCGATCACCGCTGGCGGGCTTGTCCTGATGTTCCTGACATTGCCGATCCTGCTGTCGGTCTGGGCGGATGGATTGCATCGCTTTCTGGCCAACCCCTATGGGGGCGGCGGATGAGCGAAGACGAAAGTGGCGAAAAATCCCACGAACCGACGCAGAAGAAACTGGATGATGCGCGCAAGAAGGGCGAATTTCCGAAATCGGTCGATCTGACGACGGCGGCGGTGTACGGCGGGTTGCTGCTGGCGGCGATTGCCTTGGGCAAGACCAGCGTCGCGGCATTTGGCACGGCAATGTCCAGCCTGCTGGATCAGGCCGACACATTGTCGACCCTGTGGTTTCAGGGCAGCGGAACGCCCCTGTCTGCCGGGCTGATCGGTGTGTTGGGGCTGCCGTTGCTGGGCTGGTTCGGGGTGCCCGCGCTGGCCGCCTTCCTGACGATTGTCGCCCAGCGCGCGTTTGTCGTGGCGCCGGACAAACTGCAGGCCAAGCTGAACCGGATATCGCCGCTGTCGAATGCCAAGAACAAGTTCGGCCGCGCCGGTCTGTTCGAATTCGCCAAAAGCTTTGTGAAGCTGTCGCTGTATTCCGTTGTGCTGGCGCTGTTCCTGCTGCGCCGCCTGCCGGAAATCATCGCGACCGCCAGCTTTACCCCGGCCGTCGCGCTGACGGTTCTTGCCGATCTGGCGCTGGATTTTCTGGCCATTGTCCTGGTGATCGCGCTCGCGATCGGCGCGGTGGATTTTCTGTGGCAGCAACAGGAACATCTGCGCAAGAACATGATGTCACGCAAGGAGCTTACGGATGAGGCCAAGCAATCCGAGGGCGACCCGCATCTGAAACAGCAACGGCGCCAGCGCGGTTATGAAATTGCCATGAATACGATGCTGGCGGATGTGCCCGACGCCGATGTCATCGTGGTGAATCCACAGCACTACGCGGTTGCGCTGAAGTGGAGCCGTGCGACTGGGGCAGCGCCGGAATGCGTGGCCAAGGGCGTCGATGAAATCGCTGCCCGTATCCGCGAGATTGCGGCAGAATCCGGGGTCCCCATTCACCGCGATCCGCCCACGGCGCGGGCGTTGTATGCCAGCGTCAGAATCGGGCAGGAGATTTTGCCGGTCCATTATCAGGCCGTCGCCGCCGCGATCCGGTTTGCCGAAGCGATGCAGGCCAAGGCGAAGGAAAGAAAGCGGTGAAATCCAGACTGGCGAAACTGGCGGAGCTGGCCGAGATGATAAGGGACGCCGAACTTGCGAGGCTTTCGC
>JAJDOB010000130.1 GCA_022340385.1 Rhodobacter sp. | reverse complement strand
CAGCACGAAGGTTTCGTCGTCGCTGTCGTTCAGGTGCTGGTGCACGCAGGCGTTTTCGACGATCAGCGCGTCGCCCGCCTCCCACGGCAGTTTGCGGCCGTCGTGGATGTCATGGCCCTTGCCCTTCAGCACGAAGAACACAGCCGAGTTCATGTGGCCATGGGTCTGGCCATAGCCGTGCGGTGCGAACGCATCGACATGCGCCTCGATCGACTGGGCGATGCGGTTGGCCTGCGGGTTGATGACCTTCTTGCCGAAATTGTGCGGGCCACCCTTCCACTTCATGTCAGAGGTGCGGTAGACACGCGGCTGGTTGTAAAGCTCTTCCTTGAGCTGGCCGTAGGTGCCTTCCAGCGCGCGCACGAAGGTGCGCTTTTTGGTCCAGCGTTCCCACACGACCTTTTCGCGCTTTTCCGAGTTGTGGCCCGGCCCCGCGTCGGTTTCGGTTGCGTCTGACATCCGGTTTCCTCCCTGGAGTCATCGTTGGTTTCAACGATACGGGGCGCGGGAGGTTCCCGTCAATGGCACGAGGTTCCGTATGGCGGAACGCGCGCGGTTGGTGATGCGCGCACCGGCCTCAGGCGCCTTTCCAGCGGCGCAGCATCCAGTACCACTGGTCTGGATCGGCAAGGATGCGCGATGACAGGCTGTCATTGAAAGCCCCGGTCATCGTCAGGCTGTCGGTGTGGGGAATGGCTTCTTCGAAGGACACGGCGAACCGGCTGCCGTCGCCGGTGCGGGTGCCATAGGCGGGGACCATCGGGATATCGTATCGCAGCGCCAGTTGCGCAGCGGACAGCGATGTCATCGCGTCGTGCCCCAGAAACGGCAGCCGCGCGCCCTCGGCATATTTTTCGTCCAGCAGGATGGCGACGATGCCGCCCTTGCGCAGATGGCGCACCAGCCCCTTGGTACCGACAGCCCCGGTGGCCAGAATGGGCAGGCCCGCGGCCTCTATCCCGGCCAGAAGCCGGCGCTGGTAGTGGCGGTTTTTCTGCGGGCGGTAGACGGCGCCGGTTTCCATGCCGCGCGACTTCAGGACCGCGCGCACCGCGTCCCACTGGCCGAAATGCCCGGAAACGATGATCGCGCCCTTGCCGGCCGCCTGCGCGCGTTCCAGCGCCGCCAGCCCCGGCCCGGAAACATCGAACCTGTCCTGACGGGTCTGGAATTCGGTGCTGTGGTAGATTTCGAACAGGGTGCGTCCCATGTTGCGGCCCATGTCGCGGCAAAGCCTTAGTCGCGCCTCGCGCGGCATATCGGGATAGACGCGCAGGACTTCCTGTTCGAACCGGCGCCGGGCCGGGGGAAACCAGCGCATCGCCCAGCCGACGGCGTTTCCCAATGCCCGCGAACGTTTGTCGAACTTGCGCCAGCGCGACATGGTCATTGCCGACCACAACGGGATATAGCGGACATGGTGCCAGGTTGATTTCAGCGACGCAGGAAACATCATATGCGTATGCGCCCAAAGCAGTGAAACGCCAAGATAATTATGCGCAAGACCGACGCAGACGGTGCGGCAAAAATGCGAAAACCGTCAACGGATCAGGATCGCGTCACCTCGTCGAGGGGGCGGACCGGGATCGGCAGGCCAAGGTATTCTGCCTGATCCTCGTGCAGCAACTGGCGCACCTGGGTCGGTCCCAGCCGCTTGACAAGTTGGTCGACCAGGCCGAACAGCGGCAGCGGCACGCCGGCCTGCTGCGAAAGGTCAAGCGCCACGTCCATGTCTTTCTGGTGCCAGGTGAATTTCGAGGTGTCCCAGCGTTCCAGCGTGGTGTTGCGGGCGGGGCATTTCAGCAGGGTTTCGCGCATCGCCTGGGCGTCGATCCCGCAGGATTTCGCCAGCGCCAGCACCTCGTAATTGGCGACGCAGGCGGCCCAGTGCATCATGTTGTTGCAGGTCTTGCCCAACTGGCCACTGCCGACCGGGCCAAGATGCTCGACAGAGCGCGAATAGGTTTCCAGCGCCGGCGTGACCCGGGCGATGTCGTCATCCGTGCCGCCGCAAAGCGAGATCAGATTGCCGTGGATCGCGCCCTGCAGGCCATAGCAGACCGGCGCATCGACAAAGCCGACGCCGCTTTCGGCGCAGAGCCCGGCCAGTTCGATCATGGTTTTCGGATGATTGGTCGCGGCGATCGCGATGACGCTGCCAGCCGCCTGACCGGCGCCCAGCAGCGCCGCGACGACGCTGCGCGACTGGTCGTCATTGGCGACCATGACGATGACCACCTCGGCCCGGGCGATGTCGGACAGATCACGCGCCGCGACGATGCCATCGACCGCGGCGGCGGCCAGCGCATCCGCATCCGTATCGAAGGCGATCACATCATGGCCCGCCGCGTTTATGTGCCCCGCCATCGCGGCACCCATCGCACCCGTGCCGACAACTCCGATCTGCATGCTATCCTCCTGCCTGGCTTTGCGGCAATGTTGAATGAATTCGCCGGCAGGGCGAGGGTTTTCGCTGCGGTATCCGGCGCTGTTCTTTCATGTGGAATGCCGGTCCACTTTCACTTTGCCGCGTTGCCCGCGAAAACCTAGACTTGCCGATACGCAACCGCGTTGGGCGGCGTGCATGGGAGCCTGCCAATGGGCGCAGAGGCCTTCGGACCGTTGATCGACATCGTCACGTCGCCGTATCTGATGGGCCTGATCCTATTGGCGATCCCGATCGGCATGTTCTTTGGCGCGGTTCCGGGGCTTGGCGGCAAGCTGGGCATCGTGCTGCTGATCCCCTTCGTCTTTGGAATGGACCCACTGGCCGGGGCGGTGTTCCTGCTGGCGATGCACGCGGTGGTCCATACCGGCGGCTCGATCCCCTCGATCCTGTTCGGCGTGCCAGGCACCGGCCCGGACGCGGCAACGATCGTCGATGGCTTCCCGATGGCGCAACGCGGCGAGGCGGGGCGCGCGCTGGGTGCGTCGCTTGGTGCCTCTGGCGTGGGCGGTGTGATCGGCGCGCTGTTCCTGGCGGCGATGCTGCCGGTTCTGAAACCGGTCGTGCTGGCGTTCTCGCCCGCCGAATTCTTCCTGCTGGCGCTGTTTGGCATCACCTTTATTGCGATGCTGTCGGGGCGGTCGCTGATCAAGGGCATCGCCGTGGGATTTCTTGGCATTCTGGTGTCGCTGGTCGGGCTGGACCCGCATACCGGCTCGCAACGCTTTACCTTCGACCAGTTGTGGCTGTGGGACGGGGTCAGCGTTGTCGCGGCGGTGCTGGGGCTGTTCGCGATCCCGGAAATGTTGTCGCTGGGCGTCAAGGGCGGCTCGATTGCCGAGGTCAAGGGCAAGGCCGCGCGCTATGATATCAGGCAGGTGTTGCAGGGCATTGGCGACGTGTTCCGCAATCCGTGGCTGACCGTGCGCACATCGGTTCTGGGCGCGGCGATCGGTGCGATTCCGGGGCTGGGTGGCGACGCGGCAAGCTGGCTGTGTTACGGCCATGCGGTGCAGACCTGCAAGAACCCCGAGACGTTCGGCAAGGGCGATGTGCGTGGTGTGATCGCGCCGGAAACCGCGAATAATTCCAAAGAGGGCGGATCCCTGCTGCCGACCCTGTTCTTCGGCGTTCCCGGGTCCAGCGGAATGGCGATCCTGATCGGCGCGTTCGTGATGCTGGGCATCCAGCCGGGGCCGCATATGGCGCTGACCGGGATGAACCTCGTGTGGTCGCTGATCTGGGCGCTGGCGCTGGCCAATATCCTGAGCGTGTTCGTCTTTCTTGCCATGGCCCCGGCGTTTTCGCTGCTGGTCTTCGTGCGCGGCGCATTGCTGATCCCGTTCGTGATCGTGCTGGCGTTTCTGGGGGCCTATCTGTCGGACAGTTCCTGGCAAAACATGATCCTGCTGGTCGTCATAGGGGTGCTTGGCTATTTCCTGAAGAAATTCGGCTGGCCGCGCCCGCCCTTCGTGATCGGGCTGGTGCTGGGCAGCATCGCCGAGGATTCGCTGCACAAGGCGCTGGCGATCTGGGGGCCGACGTTCTTTTTGCGGCCCCTGTCGCTGGTCTTTATCGCGATGATCGTGCTGACCGTCGGTGTCTATGTCTGGAAGCAGGTGAAGGGCCGTCACACCGAGGTGCATTATGATGTTTAACGCGCGCACCGCGACCACGGCCGTGATGCTGGCGATCTTCGTCGCGGCCTGTGCCCTGTCGCTTTCGCTGCCCAGCAAGGCGGCGTTCATGCCGCTGCTGATCGGTGTGCCCGGCGCGCTGCTTTGTGCAGCGCAACTGTTGATGGACATACGGCGCGCGCCGGAACCGACGCCGGAACCGCTGACGGAACCGGGCGACGCGACCGACGATGACGGCCGGTCCGAAGCAGAGGTCTTTGTCTGGCTGGGGCTGTTCTTCGCGGTTCTTCTGGGGTTCGGGTTCATCATCGGTGCGCCGCTGATCGTCTTTGCCTTCGTGCGCTTTTCAAGCCGCGAAAGCTGGCGCAATGCGCTGATCGCCGGGGCCGGCACATTCGTCGTGATGTACGGCGTCTTTGTCCTGCTGCTGGAACTGTCACTGTTCCCCGGCCTTGTTCTTGACAGGCTGTTCTGACGTGCTGCTGATCGGCAATGACGTGGTGAAAGACCTGCTGGACATGCCGACGACCATGTCGGCGCTGGAGGCATCCTATCTTGGCATCGCCCGCGGCAGCGCCGTGTGCCGGCCCCGCATCGACGTGTCGATTCCCACCTCGGATGCGGCGCGTGAATATCGCTGGGGCACGATGGAGGGCGGCTCGACCGACGGCTATTTCGCCATCCGGATGAAATCGGACATCATCTATCATGCCGTGGCCGATGACGGGACGCGGACACAGGAAAAATACTGCAAGCGGCCCGGGCTGTATTGCGGGCTGATCTTTCTGACCTCGGTCGAGACCGGCGCGCCGCTGGCGCTGATCAATGACGGTGTGCTGCAGCATATGCGCGTCGGCGGCGATGGTGGGCTGGGGGTGAAGCACATGGCGCGGGCCGATGCGTCCGTGGTCGGCATGCTGGGGTCCGGCGGGATGGCGGATACGCATATGCTGGCGTTCTGCGCGGCGCGCGACATTCGCAGGCTGCAGGTCTACAGTCCGACGCGCGCGAACCGGGAAAGGTTCGGTGCGCGCATGGCGGCGCGCCACGGGATCGACGTGCAATTGTGTGACCAGCCCGAAGACGTGTATCGCGGCGCCGACATCGTCGCGGCCTGCACCGATGCCGCCCAGCCGGTCCTGCAGGGCGACCTGCTGGAGCGGGGCTGCCACGTCGTGAACATCGGCGGCGGCGGATTGCCCGATGCGCGCACCATGCAACGGGTCGATGTCTATCTGCGCATGGGCGACGCGCCCGCGCCCGACGGGCATGACGGCATGGACGACGAATACCTGCGCTGGGCGGTCGCGGGGCCTGCCCGGGGCCGGAAACAGCGCGCGCATGGGGTGATGTTGCCGGAAAAACGTGTGACCCTGGCAGAATTGACCGAAGGCACGCGGCCCGGTCGGGTGTCGGACGACCAGATCACCTGGTCGGAACGCGGCAATCTGCAGGGCGCGCAGTTCTACGCGGTCGCCGGCAAGGTATACCAGGCTGCCCGCGCCGCCGGGCTGGGGCAGGAATTGCCGGATGAGTGGTTCCTGCAGACGATACGGAACTGAGGAGATCAGATGACGCAACTGCCCCTGACCATCGCGACCACGGATTACGACCATTTCCGCGACATTCGCACCGGCGACGTGCGCGCCGAAGGCATTGACCTGAACTGGCTGCTGCTGGGGCATCACGAATGCTTTGCGCGGATGACCGCGAACCGCGAATTCGACCTGTCGGAAATGTCATTCGCCAAGTTCGCGACACAGGTCACGCGCGAGAACAGCGACCTGATCGGGCTGCCGGTGATCTGTTCGCGGCTGTTCCGGTTCTCGTCCTTCTACGTGAACCGCAAGGCGGGGATCGAACGGGTCGAGGATCTGGTCGGCAAATCGGTCGGCTCGCCCGAATGGGCGCATTCGGCGGCGGTGTGGATACGCGGCTGGATGATGAACGATCTGGGCATGCGTTTGCAGGATATCAAATGGGTGCAGGCCGGGGCGAATGCGCCGGGACGCGAGGAAAAGGTCGAACTGAACCTGCCGGACGGCGTGCAGATCGACCGTACCAGGGACAGATCGCTGTCGGACATGCTGGCCTCGGGCGATCTCGACTGCGCGATCATCGCGCGTCCGCCGACCTGTTTTCTGGAAGGCCACCCGGACGTTGTCCGCCTGTTTCCCGATTTCGTCGGGATGGAGGAACAGTATTTCGCCGACACCGCGATCTGGCCGATCATGCATATCATCGCGATGAAGAAATCGGTGCATGACGCGCATCCCTGGGTGGCGCGCAATCTGTTCAACGCCTTTCAGGAAAGCAAACGCCGCAGCCTGGAACGTCTGCTGGACCCGGCGGTGTCACGCTATCCGCTGGCCTGGCTGCCGACCTACGGGCGCAGGATGCAGGACATCTTCGGCAAGGATCCGTTTCCGTTCGGGGTCGAGGAAAACCGCAAGACATGGGAGATGATGGCGCTGTATACCCATCAGCAGGGCATCGCCCATCGCCAGTTCACCCCCGAAGAGATTTTCCCGGCCAGCATGACCACAAAGGTGATCATATGAGCGCCTCCGGCGGGCCGGTCGCGCCCGAACTTGTTGCCGACCTGGCGGCGGCGGCGCGGATACTGGCGGCGCGCGGCGTGGTCGACGGGTTCGGCCACGTCTCGATGCGGCACCCCGGGGCCCCCGACCGCTATCTGATGTCGCGCGCGCTGGCGCCGGCGCTGGTGGTGCCCGCCGATATCGTGGAATACGATCTGAATTCGGTCCCGTGCGACCCCGACGCACCGAAGGGATTTCTGGAACGCTTCATCCATGGCGAGATCTACCGCGCACGGCCCGATCTCAACGCGGTGGTGCACAGCCACTCGCCCTCTGTGATTCCGTTCGGGCTGACCGATACACCGATGCAGGCCTGTTTCCACAACGCGGCGTTTCTGGCCCGTGGTGCGCCGGTCTTCAACATCCAGGACCGTTTCGGCGATACCGACATGCTGGTCAGCGATGGCGAAAAGGGCGTGGCGCTGGCCGATTGTCTTGGGGATCACGACATCGCACTGATGCGCGCGCATGGGTCGGTTGCCTGTGGACCGACGCTGCAGTCTGCTGTGTTCCGCGCTGTATACACCGAAGTCAACGCCCGGGTGCAGCACTGGACCCACGCGCTGGCCAATGGCGGGCCGATTGCGGCATTGAGCCCCGAAGAGGGGCGCCTGGCGGATCAGCCAAACCAGACAGCGGGCCTGCGCGCCTGGGATCTGTGGCGGCGCGAAATTCGAAAGGATACGGGATGGTAGGCGACGTTCGCGAACGAAAGACGCAGTTGGCGCTGTGCCTGCGCATGCTGGAAGCCTCGGAAATCATTGACTACAACGGCCACGCCAGTATCCGGGACGGCGCGAACATGCTGATCAATGTCGGACGCGCGCAGCGCAGCCTGCTGACAGCCGATGACATCTGCACGGTCGATCTGGACGGCAACCTGATCGAAGGGAACGGCAAGCCGCCGCTGGAATTTCACCTTCACGCCGGCATCTACAAGGCGCGCCCCGACGTGGGCGCGATCTGCCATGCGCATCCGAAATGGTCGACCTACCTGACCATGACCGGGCACGGGTATCTGCCGGTTTTCGCGCAAGGCACGCTGGTCTATCCGCTGCCGGTTCTCGACACGCCGGATTCGATCAATTCGGTTGAAATGTCGGAACGGCTGAACGCGGTGCTGGGCGACCGCCCCGCGGCGCTGATGAAATCGCATGGCGCGGTGACGGTGGGCGCCGATATCGTCGAGGCCTTCGTGCTGATCAACTATCTGGAAGAAAACGCAGAACGGCAGTATCGCGCGCTGCAAATCGGCCAGCCCTATTGCTTTGACGACGAACAGATCGTAGCGGCGCGCGCCAAGTTGCACAATCCGGGGCTGTTTCAGCGCACCTGGGATCATCATCGCGCCAAACTGGGGGAGCCGTGATGGCGGATCGGTTTCATATGGCCGGCGTGATGGGCTGGCCGGTGATGCATTCGCGCTCTCCGCTGATGCACAATTACTGGATGGAACAGCAAGGGCTGAACGGTGTCTATGTGCCGCTTGCGATCAGACCGGGCACGCTGGAACCGGCGCTGCGCGCGCTGCATCCACTGGGGTTTTCGGGCTGCAACCTGACGATTCCGCACAAGCTGGATGCAATGGGCATCGTCGACGAGGTGGACGAGGTCGCGCGCAAGATCGGCGCGATCAGCTGTGTCGTGGTGCGCCAGGACGGTTCGTTGTTTGGCACCAACAACGACTGGCGCGGGTTCCTTGGCAATCTGCACGATACATTGCCGGGATGGAGCGCCGCCGAAGGCCCGGCCACGGTCATCGGCGCGGGCGGCGGCTCGCGCGCCGTCTGCTATGGGCTGTTGCAGGAAGGCGCGCCCGAGATCCGGCTGGTAAACCGGTCGGACGAACGGGCAAGGCAGCTTGCCGCCGATCTGGGCGGCCCGATCACCGTGCTGCCCTGGGAGGCGCGCCATGACGCGCTGGACGGGGCCGCGAGCGTGGTCAATACCACCAGTCTGGGCATGGTCGGACAACCGCCGCTTCAGATTGATCTGGGCAGGCTGGGCACAACGGCCGTGGCCGCCGATATCATCTATACGCCGCTGGAAACGCCGTTTCTGACAGCCGCGCGCGCGCGCGGAAATGCCGCCGTGGGCGGCTTGGGCATGCTGCTGCACCAGGGGCCGCCGGCGTGGAAACTGTGGTTCGGTCTGGACCCGGTGGTGACATCGGATCTGCGCCAGAAGATGCAGGACAGTATCGGCTAAGGCGGCGTCCCGACAGCCGTGCAATCTGCGCGGGCAACCGTTTCGGACTGCCGCCTAGATCCGCGCCGCGCGCGGCTTGCTGGTCAGCCACGCGACCGCGACGCCGACAAACACGATGAACATGCCCATCCCCTCGCGCGCGGTTTCCGTGACCCACCATACTTCCTGCCGCCAGAAGCCGGGCGTCCTTGGCCAGTACCAGATGACACCGAACGCCCCCAGGACCAGACAGACGGTCAGCAGAGTTCTTGGCCAGCCGCCGGCAAGCCGGGAGGGGCGAAATCCGGCGATGCCGCACCACAGCGCCCCGATGCCGTAGATGGCGCCCCATAACAGCGCATCGGGGTCGTTGTACTGAACCAGTGTGAACAGGATCAGCAACACACAAAAGACGATTGAAATGATCTTCATCCGCGACCTGCCGGGGGTTGATTTTCCTGCCCCGCTATCTAAGCTTGCCCGGGTTCAGTGGTCAAGCAAGGCATTTTCCACAATTTTTCAGGGGCGGGCGCAATATGGAAAGCAAAGTCGACCGGGCCGCTGCCGACGACATCGTGGGAGATGTTGCCTGGCAAAGATTTTCCGTTCCGTATCAATACCCTGTGGCTTTTGTGCGCGGGTTGTTCGATGCCGATAACCCGCTGTTCGCGCGGATCGTCCGGGGCCCGGAAACCAAGAAGCGCCACCGCTGTTTTTTCATGATCGACGAGGGGCTGGCAAGCGCGGCGCTGACAACACGGATATCCTCGTATTTTGCCGCCCATGCAAAGCATCTGGAACTGATCGCGGCGCCCATGGTGGTGCCCGGCGGCGAGATCGTCAAAAAGGATCTCGCGCATGTCGAACGCATGCAGGATGCGATCCACACCCATGCGATTGACCGGCATTCCTACGTGATCGCCATTGGCGGCGGGGCGGTGCTGGATGCGGTCGGGCTGGCGGCGGCAACGTCGCATCGCGGGGTGCGCCACATCCGGATTCCGACGACCGTGCTGTCGCAGAACGACAGCGGGGTCGGCGTCAAGAACGCGGTGAACTTCAAGGGGATCAAGAACTACATCGGCACGTTTGCGCCCCCCTGGGCCGTGCTGAACGATTTCGACTTCCTGCAGCATTTGCCGGACCGCGAACGCATTGCCGGGATTTCAGAGGCGGTGAAAGTCGCGCTGATCCGCGACCGCGCGTTCTACCTGTGGCTGGAAGAAAACGCCGACGCGCTGGCAGTGTTCGAACCGGCGGCAGAGGAATACATGGTGCGCCGGTCGGCGGAACTGCACATGCGCCAGATCGCGCATGGCGGCGACCCGTTCGAAATGGGCTCGGCGCGGCCGCTGGATTTCGGCCATTGGTCGGCCCACAAGCTGGAGGCGATAACCAATCACCATGTGCGCCACGGCGAGGCCGTCGCCATCGGCATTGCGCTGGATGCGCGCTATTCGGTGCTTGCCGGGTTGCTGCCAGAGGGCGAGGACGAACGGATCGTGGTTCTGCTGGAAAGCCTGGGCCTGCGGATCTGGCATCCTGCCCTGGAAAGCACCGATGCGCGCGGCAATCTGGCCATTCTGGTTGGCCTTCAGGAGTTTCAGGAACATCTGGGCGGCGAATTGACGATCACGCTGCTGCGCGATCTGGGCACCGGCGTCGAAGTGCATGAAATGGACGCAAGCCTGGTGCAGCAGGCGCTTGGCTGGCTGAAAGCGCGGGCGCGGTCTGAATGAAACTACCCGGATCTCTGGGTCATCTGACCTATTGTTTGAACATCCACGCAACGCAAACCTGGGACGAGGTGCTGGCGGCGCTGACCGGGCCGGTCGCAGCGGTCAAATCGGCCGTCAGTCCGGATGCGCCCTTTGCCGTGGGTCTGCGGTTCTCGGGCGAGGCGCTGGATGAACTGGCCGACCCGGACAAGCGCGCGCACCTGAAAGCTGTGATGGACGCGCAGGGCTATCACGGCATCACCGTCAACGGCTTTCCCTATGGCCGGTTCCACGGCACCCGCGTGAAAGAGGAAGTGTATCAGCCCGACTGGCGCAGCGACGAACGCGTGCGCTATACCAATGCGCTGGCCGACCTGATGGCGGAAATCGCACCCCAGGGCGAGGTCGTCAGCCTGTCGACCGTACCGGGCACCTTTGGCCCGCTGGCCGCCGGGGCAGAGGCTGAAATGGCCGGCAACTATCTGAAATCGGTGGCGCATCTGGTCGATCTGCGTGCGCGCACCGGCGTGACGGTGGCGCTGGCGATCGAACCCGAACCATTCTGCTTTCTCAAGACCATCGCCGAAACCGTCGGATTTTTCACAGACCACCTGTTCAGCGATGCCGCGGCGGCAAGGATCGCCGAAATGACCGGATTGTCGGTGGATGAGGCGGCGAAGGCGCTGCCGCGTCATTTGGGGCTGTGTTACGATGTCTGCCACGCCGCCGTGGAATACGAAGACCCCGCAGGCAGTATCGCGGCGCTGCGCCGGGCCGGAATCCCGGTGCACAAACTGCAACTCAGTGCGGCCCTGCGTATTCCGGTGGTCGGCGCCGAACAGCGCGCGGCGCTGGTGTCGTTCGACGAGCCGACCTATCTGCACCAGGTCATCCGCAGAACCGAAAGCGGGCTGAAAGTGCATGTCGATCTGCCAGAGGTTCTGGCACTGGGCGATGCCACCGATGGCGAGGAATGGCGGGTGCATTTCCATGTGCCTGTCTTCATCGACGACCTTGGCGCATTTTCATCGACCCGCAATTTCCTGGAGGAAATTCTTGACCTGCACCGGGAAAATCCGATCTCGCCGCATCTGGAGATCGAGACATACACCTGGGACGTGCTGCCGGACGCCGTGCGCGGCGAAACCGTGGACAAGGATATCCTGCGCGAAATGAATTGGGTTCTGGATCGGCTGGGATCATGAATTTCCATACCGTGCTGAAACTTGGCCGGGTGTCGAACCTGCCGACGGTCTGGACCAATGCGATTGCCGGGGCCGTGTTGTCGGGCGCTCCGACGGTCTGGGTCATTGTGGTCACCGGGCTGGCCCTGTCGCTGTTCTACACCGGCGGCATGTGGCTGAATGACGCTTTCGACGCCGACATAGACGCGCGCGACGGCAAGGCCCGCCCGATCCCGATGGGCGAGGTCAGCGCCGGCACGGTCTTTGCCGGCGGCGCGGCGATGATGGCCCTTGGCATCGTGCTGGGCTTTTCGCTGGGCGGCATGGCCGGCATCGCCGGTATTGCGCTGACCATTGCGGTGGTCCTGTATGACTGGCTGCACAAACGCACCGCGCTTAGCCCGGTCATCATGGGCGCGACGCGGTTCTTCTGCTACCTGCTGCCAGCCGCCGCGCTGGCGTCGGTCACCGGCGCGGTGATATTCGGCGCGCTGGGGTTGCTGGCCTATATCGTCGGGCTGACCTATGCCGCCAAGCAAGAGGTCTACGACCGGCTGGATCGCGTCTGGCCGCTGGCGGTTCTGGCGATCCCGCTGGTCTATGCGCTGGCGCGGACCTCTGCCGATCTGCTGGCGCTGCTCATCTGGGCGGGATTGCTGGGGGTTGTGCTGATCGCGCTGCGGCTGCTGATGCGGCGCAACAAGGGCGACGTGCCCCGGGCGGTGGTCACGATGATCGCCGGCATTTCGCTGTATGATGCGGTGCTGATTGCCGGAACGGGCCAGTCGCAACTGGCGCTTCTGGCGGTGGCCGGGTTCGCGCTGACGCTGTTCTTGCAGCGGGTGGTGTCGGGCACCTGAGTGTCAGTCAAAGACGTGGTTCAGCACCAAGACCTTGAAATCCGTTGCCTCGACCGGACCTTCGGGCATCAAACCCGCCTCTGACGAGATCACCAGCGGGCCGAAATCCGGATCATCGGTGATCCGCCCGTGGGTGCCTTTCACAAGCCGGGTGTCCTTCAGCGAGATGATGTCGAGCAATTGCCGCTGCCCCAGCTTGCGCTTGGCCAGTTTCCAGCCGGCCGCCAGTTTCGGGAATCTCAGGGCCGGATCGACGAACAGTTCGACCGGGTCATAACCCGGCTTGCGATGGATATCGACGCAGCGCGCGAAATCCGGCGCCTTGGCGTCGTCGAGCCAGTAGTAATAACTGAACCAGCGATCCGCCTCGCTGATCGCCACAAGTTCGCCCGATCTGGGATGGTCCAGCCCGTTGGCGCGCTTGCCATCGGCGTCCCAGACCGATTCAACACCATCCAGCCCGGCAATCAGGGCGGCGACCTCGGCGATGCGGTCGGGGTTCTTCACGTAGATATGCGCGATCTGGTGATCGGCCATGGCAAAGGCTTCAGAGGCGCCGGCATCCAGAATCTCGCGGCCATGTTCCTCGGGGCGCACGGCGATCAGCCCCTCGCGCCGCAGCGCGCGGTTGATATGCACCGCGTCGGTGGCCGCGGTGATGCCGTATTCCGACACGACGATGATGCGCTTGCCGGACGCGTCGGCATGTTCGATCAGTTCGCCGCACAGATCGTCGATCTCGTGCAGATCGGCCTGCAGGCGCGGGTGATCCAGATCCGGGCCAAGCCGTTGCAGGTTGTAATCCAGATGCGGCAGGTAGGTCAGCGTCAGTGTCGGATTGCGGGTTTGCATCACGTGCAGCGTCGATTTCGCGATCCAGTCGGAAGAGGTGATATCGGCCAGCGGCCCCCAGAATTTGAACAGCGGGAACTGGCCCAGCCTGGCGTCCAGTTCATCGTGCAGGGCAGGGGGGAAGGCATAGTGATCGGGAATCTTGCGCCCGTCGGCGGGATACATCGGGCGCGGCGTCGCCGACCAGTCGGCGGTTGCGTACATGTTGTACCACCAGAACATCTTGGCGCAGGTGAAATCCGCATTGCGCGCCTTGCCCGCGTCCCAGATTTTTTCGCCCGCGACCAGCTGGTTGGGCTGGCGCCACAGCAGAACCTCGGACAGGTCGCGAAAATACCAGCCGTTCGCGACCGCGCCGTGGCCTGCCGGCGTCAGCCCGGTCACCAGCGTCGATTGCGCAGTGCAGGTGACCGCCGGCGTCACCGTGTTCAACGGGCGCATTGCCCCGCGTTGCGCCAGTTTCGCCAGATGCGGCGTGTGCGGCCCCACCAGGTGCGGCGCCAGTCCGACCACCAGGATGACGAGCGTGTCCTGCATGAAAGCATGTCCTTTTCTTGCCCCCGGGGGATCGCGGTCAGGGGATCAGCTTGAAGACCTTGCCGGTGGTGCCGAAAGGCCCGAGCATGTCGTTGGTCAGCACGTAGAGTTCGCCATCCGCATCCGTGTCGAGGCTGACGATGCGGGTGTCCAGAAGCCTGAGTTGTTCGAAGGGCCACAGATGCCCCCAGTCGGGGGACGGGGTCGCCACGAAAAGCTGGCCCGACGGCGTGCGGAAATCCGCGCTCCAGTCGGCGAAGACCAGTTTGCCCGAAAGCTCCGGTATCGCCGCGCCCCGGTAAATCCGTGCGCCGACAATGGCCGTGCCGACGCCGGTAGCGTCAACCTTGGTTGCGGGGTCCATCACCTGCATGTTGGGATATTCCACTACCGGATCCTCGATGCGATAGCCGTTCGGCCCGACCCGCGCGCAGTCTTTCGGCGGATCGCGCGGCCGGGTGCGGTCGATGCAATGTGTGGCCTCGCGCAGCGGCCAGCCGAAATTGCCCGGTCCGCGCACCAGATAGGCTGCCTCCCACAGGGTTTCCGCGATTGCGGTCACCAGGATCGCGCCGGTCTGCGCATCAATGCCCAGCCGATAGGGGTTGCGGAAACCCCAGGCGTAGATCTCGTCGCGCCCGGGTTTGCCGACAAAGGGATTGGTCGGCGGAATGCCGTATCCCGGAAAGCCCTTGTCGATATCAATCCGCAGGATCGATCCGTAAAGCGAGGTGACATCCTGCGCCAGACGATCCCAGTACAGCTGATCGGCGGGAACTTCGAATGCCGACCAGATCACCTGCGGCCCGACACCATGCGCGCCGCCCGCATCGCCCAGTCCGATGTAAAGATAACCGTCGGGCCCAAAGCTCAGACCCCCGCCATTGTGCTTGCGGCTGGGCCAGTCGAGCTCGATCAGCACCCGTTCGCTGCCCGGATCAATCGTGTCGGCACCGGGGGCCAAAGTCAGTTCCGAAATGCGGCGCGTGTAGTTCCAGCCACTTGGCGCAGCGGATCGCAGCGGCGCGGAATAGCTGACATAGACCAGGCCATTGCGGTTGAAATCGGGATGCAGCGCAAAGCCCAGCAAGCCACGTTCCTCGAACCCCTCTTCCAGCGGCTTGAGATGGGCGCGCAGATCCAGCAGCGGTGCAGCCAGGGCGCCGTTGCCGTCCAGCACCTGCACCACGCCCTGCTGTTCCAGAACGAACAGGCGTCCGGTGCCGTCGTCGGGGTCGGCGATGCCGATCGGCGCGGTCAGGTTTTCTGCAATCAGTTGCAGATCCAGGGCGTGCGATGCAGCGACCGGCAACATCGAAAACATGGCGGCCAGAACGATCCGGACAACAGGCATGGCGCGTCACTTCTCCGTTAGGGTTCAATTATTTGTAGGGCGCGGGAATGTGCTTAACAATCGCAGAGTTTTGTCCTGTTGCGCTGGCACCCCGGGGCAAAACTTGTGTAAACTCGGGCCATGTCGATCTTGGGAGGAAAGACGTGGCAAAATCACCGGCAGAGTTGCTGAGAGGCTGGGTCATCGCGCAGGCCCCGGATGCGGCCGACTGGATCACCGAATCGCTGGATACCATCGCGGCGGGTGCGCCCGAGCGCGACCTGCATATCGTGCTGGGTATGGCGCCGCGCCGTCTGGGCAAGGCCGATCTGGTGCTGGACAAGGCCGATCTGGCCGCCGCCGATGCCGCGCGCCCCGGATGGTCGCCCGAAGGGTGGAGCATTGATGGCGCGATGCGGGTTCTGGCGCTGCTGGTCAGCGCCGGAAACCGCCCGTTCGCCGAACGGTTCAAGGATCTGCGCCGCACTGCGGACGTAGCCGAGATGATCGCGCTGTATCGCGGATTGCCGCTGTATCCGGATCCCGAAACGCTGGAATTCGAAACCGGCGAAGGTTTGCGATCCAACATCCGCACCGTGTTCGAGGCGATCGCGCACAACAACCCGTATCCGCGCGATCATTTTGACGAACACCGCTGGAATCACATGGTGCTAAAGGCGCTTTTCGTTGGCAGCCGCCTGTCGCCGATCCTTGGGCTGACCGAGCGGGCCAACCCCGAACTGGCGCGCATCCTTGTGGACTATGCCCGGGAACGCTGGGCCGCCGGCCGCCCGGTGACAGACGAACTGTGGATTTCGGTGCGCGCCTTCCGCGACGATCCGGCAATATCCGGCCAGCTGGACGACGCGATCCGCACCGGACACCTGACCAAGGAGGCGCTGCAATGATGTACATCGACCCCCATGCCCACATGATCAGCCGCACCACCGACGACTACGAGGCCATGGCCGCCTCTGGTGTGGTGGCGCTGATCGAGCCTGCCTTCTGGATCGGCCAGCCGCGCACCTATGTCGGCACATATGTCGACTATCTGTCGTCCATTGTCGGCTGGGAACGGTTCCGGGCCAGCCAGTTCGGCATCCGGCATTACTGCACCGTCGGACTGAATTCGAAAGAGGCCAACAACGAGGAACTGGCCGAAGGCGTGATGGAATGGCTGCCGCGGTTCGCGCTGAAAGAGGGCGTCGTCGCGATTGGCGAGATCGGCTATGACGAACAGACACCACTTGAGGACAAGTATTTCCGCCTGCAACTGGAACTGGCCAAGGAACTGCACCTGCCGGTGATGGTGCACACGCCGCACCGCGACAAGAAACGCGGCACGTCCCGGTCGATGGACGTGTGCGAGGAAATGGGTGTTGACCCCGGCATGGTCATCATCGACCACAACAACGAGGAAACCGTGGCCGAAACCCTGCAGCGCGGGTTCTGGGCCGGATTCTCGATCTATCCCTCGACCAAGATGGGCAATGCGCGGATGGTCGAACTGCTGAAGCAATATGGCGGCGAACGGATCATCGTGGATTCGGCCTGCGACTGGGGGATCTCCGACAGTCTGGGCGTGGCCAAGACCGCGAAACTGGCGCTGGAAAGCGGCATACCCGAGGAAACCGTGCGCAAGGTCTGCTACCAGAATGCGCTGGATGCCTATGGTCAGTCGGGCCAGATGAAAGAGGATGACTGGCTGAACCCGGCCCCGATCGACCAGCGCACCCTGTTCGAGGGCAACTCGATCCTGCGCGGCGGGCGCGAACCAAGGATCGAGGCCCCCGGCGAACGCCGCGCCGGGCAGATGCTGATCGAATAGGTATGCCATGATCCGCCTGTTGCTGATCGTAGTCGGACTGATCGCCCTCAGCGTGGTGCCTTTCCTGATCTGGGGAGAGCGGATCGAACAGGACCTGTCGACACTGGGTGCGGCGGGCTGGATGCAAAGCTTCGGAGCCTGGGCGGGAATCGTCGGGATCGGGCTGATCGCCTCTGATATCGCGCTGCCGGTTCCGTCAACGGCGGTGATGGCGGCGCTGGGGATCATCTATGGTCCGCTGTTGGGCGGCGCAATCGCGGCGGCGGGGGCGGTCATCGCGGGGTTGATCGGCTATGGCATCTGCCGGATGATCGGGCCGCGCACCGCCGAACGGCTTGCCGGAAAACAGGGATTTGCCCAGGCCCGGACGCTGTTCGACCGATATGGCGGCTGGATGGTGGCCGGATCGCGCTGGCTGCCGATCCTGCCCGAAACCATCAGTTTTCTGGCCGGGCTGACGGCGATGCCGGCGGGGCGCTACGTTGTGGCCTTGCTGTGCGGGGCGGTGCCGCTGGGCTTTGTCTTTGCGACTGCGGGGCATCTGGGCGCGGACAGCCCCGTGCTGACAATGCTGATCTGCGCGGTCGCGCCGCTGGTGCTGTGGCTGATCCTGCGCCCGCTGATGCAGCGCGGATCCGATGCGCCGTGACAGGAAAAAGCCCCGGACGCGGACGTTCGGGGCCGTTCAGGTCTTTGGTCGGGCGCGCCTGACCTACGGCGAAAAGCCGGGGCTTTTTACATAGGCCACGATCTGGCGGATCTCGTCGACCGTGAAAACCTCGTTCCAGGCAGGCATCTTCTTGAAGCCCTTGTAGGCGCGTTTGAACACGAATTCCGGCTTGTATTTATGTGGCTTCAGCTTGGGGGCCTTGCCCGGATAGGCCTTGTAGCCGTGACAATGGGTGCATTGCGCGAACCAGATCTCTTTGCCGGCCTCGAAATTCGCAGGGTCTGCCATGAATTCGTCGGTGAATACCTGTGCTGCAATCACCTCGT
>JAJDOB010000043.1 GCA_022340385.1 Rhodobacter sp. | reverse complement strand
TGTCGAATGCCTCGGCCAGTCCCGGATCGGCGCGCACTGCCGCCAGCAGCCGGAAAAAGCTGGCACCGCCATCGGCCAGTGCAACCTGGCGCGGCACCATGAACGGATGGCTCGCGAGGCTGGCAACCGGGGTGTCGCCCGTCACCGAAAGCCCGCCGTCCACCCCCAGTTTCGCAATCGCGAACATCAGCCGCAATTCGGGCAGGTTACGCGGCGCGCGACGTTCATCTGCACCGACGCTGTCCAGCAGCGCCAGCCCGGCGCGCGCGCCCATATCCTCGACCCGCAGCTTCAGATAGGCGGCAAGCGTACCGAAACTGTGGCCCGAAAACCCCTCTGCCATATGCCGTTCCGCCAGAATCCGGTCGGCAAGCATTATGATGCTGTCGCGGTGCGGCCCGCAGGTTGCGCCCTGCTCGCGTTCCTGCGGCGGGGGTTTGTGGGATGTCTGGCGCGTGCCCTGGGCCAGCAGCGGCGCGGCAAGACCAATGGCAAGAAGCATCGAAATCATGCGCAGAACTGCCATCTGAAAAAACCTTTCCGCACGGATCGCCGAAATCCGGCCACAGACCGGATTGTACCATACCGCGCCTGTGCCGTAACCGCCAAATGCGGCGCGCCCCCTTCCCTTTGGGATTGCTAATCACATAAGAGAGGCCGCAAACGGGGGACGCCAGATGACCGAGCCACAGATCACCGACAGCCTGATTGCCGCCCACGGGCTGAAGCCCGACGAATACGCCCGCATTCTGGAAATCATCGGCCGCGAACCGACCTTCACCGAACTGGGCATCTTCAGCGCGATGTGGAACGAGCACTGTTCCTACAAATCCTCGAAGAAATGGCTGCGCACCCTGCCCACCACCGGTCCGCAGGTGATCTGCGGCCCCGGGGAAAACGCCGGTGTGGTGGATATCGGCGACGGGCAGGCCGTGGTGTTCAAGATGGAAAGCCACAACCACCCGTCCTACATCGAGCCCTATCAGGGGGCGGCAACCGGGGTCGGCGGCATCCTGCGCGATGTGTTCACCATGGGCGCGCGCCCGATTGCGGCGATGAATTCGCTCAGTTTCGGGGAAATCGGACACCCCAAGACCCGCCAGCTTGTGCATGGCGTGGTCGAGGGGGTCGGCGGGTACGGCAATGCCTTTGGCGTGCCGACTGTGGGGGGCGAGGTCCGCTTTCATCCCGCCTATAACGGCAATTGCCTGGTGAACGCCTTCGCCGCCGGGCTGGCCGATTCCGACAGGATCTTCTACTCCGCCGCGTCCGGCGTCGGCATGCCGGTGGTCTATCTTGGTGCCAAGACCGGGCGCGACGGCGTCGGCGGCGCCACCATGGCCAGCGCCGAATTCGACGACACCATCGAGGAAAAGCGCCCCACCGTGCAGGTCGGCGACCCGTTCACCGAAAAGCGCCTGATGGAGGCGACGCTGGAACTGATGGCCACCGGTGCGGTGATCTCGATCCAGGATATGGGTGCTGCCGGGCTGACCTGTTCGGCCGTGGAAATGGGCGACAAGGGCGGGCTGGGCGTGCGGCTGAACCTCGAAGCGGTGCCGCAGCGCGAAGCGGACATGACCGCCTATGAAATGATGCTGTCGGAATCCCAGGAACGCATGCTGATGGTCCTGAAACCCGAACTGGAGGCAGAGGCGCGCGCCGTGTTCGAGAAATGGGATCTGGATTTCGCCATTGTCGGCGAAACCATCGCCGAGGACCGGTTCCTGGTGATGCACAACAACGAGGTCAAGGCGGACCTGCCGCTGGCCACGCTGTCCGGCTCGGCCCCCGAATACGACCGCCCCTATGTCCTGAAGGCAGATACCGGGGCGGCAGATCTGGCCCCGATCGTGCAGATCGACCCGATCGACGCGCTGAGGGCGCTGATCTCGTCGCCAAACTATGCCGCCAAGAACTGGGTCTTCGAACAATACGACACCCAGGTCATGGCCGATACCGTGCGTGTCCCCGGTCTGGGCGCGGGTGTCATCCGGGTGCACGGCACCGACAAGCTGTTGGCCTTCACCAGCGACGTAACCCCCCGTTACGTAAAGGCGAATCCCGTCGAGGGCGGCAAACAGGCGGTGGCAGAGGCCTACCGCAACCTGACCGCCGTCGGGGCCACGCCGCTGGCCAGCACCGACAACCTGAACTTCGGCAACCCCGAAAAGCCAGAGATCATGGGCCAGTTCGTCGGCGCCATCAGGGGCATTGGCGAAGCCTGCCAGGCCCTTGATATGCCTATCGTTTCCGGCAACGTCTCGCTTTACAACGAAACCGACGGAACCGGCATTCTGCCGACGCCCACCATTGGCGCGGTCGGCCTGATCGCCAATGCCGACGGCCTGATCGCCGGAGAGGTCCGCGATGGCCATGTCGCGCTGGTGCTTGGCGAAACCGCCGGACATCTGGGGCAGTCGGCGCTGCTGGCCGAAGTGTTCAACCGCGAGGACGGCGACGCCCCAAGGGTCGACCTTCAGGCCGAAAAGCGCCACGGGGATTTCATCCGCAGCCACAAAAGCCTGATCCGCGTCTGCACCGATCTGAGCGACGGCGGGCTGGCCCTTGCCGCTTTCGAGCTTGCCGAGGCGGCCGGTGTCGGTGTCACGCTCGACAGCGCCGATACCGCGCAATTGTTCGGCGAGGATCAGGCCCGCTATCTGATCGCCTGCAACTTCGATCAGGCCGAGGCATTGATGATCGCCGCCGGCCACGCGGGCGTGCCGATTTCCAGCGTCGGCAAGTTCGGCGGTCAATCGGTGCGGATGGGCGGCTCCGAAGCCCCGCTTTCAGAACTGTCGGCGGCCTATCGCGGCACCTTTGCGGCGACCTTCGACTGACCGCAAGAACGCGCACCCTCTTGCGCCAGACCGGGGCACCAACTACCTCTGTGACAAAACAGGATCACCGCCGATGCCGATACACGCGATTGAACTTGAAGACCTGCTGCGCCAGTCTTTCCCAAATGCCGAGATCGTGGTGCAGGGCGACGACGGCGTCCATATGTCGGCGATGGTCATCGACGAAAGCTTTCGCGGGTTGAACCGGGTGCAGCAGCAGCGCGCCGTCTATGCCGCGCTCAAGGGCATGATGGACGGCCCGTCGGGCGACCTGCACGCGCTGGCTCTGACGACGAAGGCCCCGGAATAACATGTCGCTGCTCAAGCTCTCGGTGCTTGCAGTGGCGGCGGGACTTGCATTGATCGTAATTTTCGCAGCCAGAGGTGGCGCAAATGCGCGCCGGCTGGACCAGACCGACAAGGACAAATCAGATGACTGACGCCAAGACCCAGATCAAAGACACCGTAACCGCCAACGATGTCGTGCTGTTCATGAAGGGCACCAAGACGATGCCGCAATGCGGGTTCTCGTCCCGCGTCGCGGGGGTGCTGAATTTCATGGGCGTCGAATTCACCGACGTGAACGTGCTGGCCGATGACGGGATCCGCCAGGGCATCAAGGAATATTCCGACTGGCCGACGATTCCGCAGCTTTACGTCAAGGGTGAATTTGTCGGCGGCTGCGACATCATCACCGAGATGACGCTGTCGGGCGAACTGGACCAGATGTTCGAAGCCAAGGGTGTCACCTTTGACAAGGACGCCGCCGACAAGATCCGCGAAGCCAACGGCTGACCGACACACGCAGGCCCACACGAATTAAGACGACTGCGGTGCGGACGCCCCGCAACCGCCGGCGTCAGGCCCGTGTCAGGGAACCGGATGCCCGTAATCAGGCAGAGGCCTTTTCCTCGACCTTGGCTGCCAGTGCTTCGGCGCGCGCGGCAAGCTCTGCGAAACTGTCCGTCACGATCTGCGGGATCACCGGCACTTCCACGCGCTCCGGTTCTGGGGCCGGCATCTGCGACGCCTCTGCCTCGAGCGCCGCGATACGCTCTTTCGCGGCCACAAGCTGTTCTTCCATTCCGGCGGTCTTGTCGGCCAGCATCAGGCCCGACATCAGCAACATGCGCGGCTCCGGCAGCCGCCCGATCTGGGCGGTGATCGCCGAGGCTTCGGTGTCCAGCATCGCCGCGGCGGTTTGCAGGTAATGCTCTTCGCCCTCCTGACAGGACACCGAAAATTCGCGCCCGCCGATGGTGACAGTGACTTCGGGCATCTCAGGCCTCCTTCAGCAAGGGCTTCAGCGCGCCCAGTATCTCGTCCAGTTCTGCCCGGTCGGTATCGCGCACAGAGCGCAGCCCGTCCAGTTCCGACATCATCGCCTGATTGATAAGATGCGGCTCGATCCCGGCGGCGGCCTGCTGGCGCAGGGTCTGCAGCGAGGCCTGAAGATGCTGGTTGGTCTTGCGCAGCTGCTGCACCTGGGCTTTCGCCTCTTGGGCGCCCGACTGCAGCTTGTTCATCTGGGCTTCCAGCGCGGTCACCCGTGCATCATGCTGATCGTGCAGTGTTTTCACCCGCTCTTCCAGTTGCGCGTTGGCGGTTTGCTCTGCTTCCAGCGCCTCGCGCAGGGCCTGCAACTCGGCCTCATCGGCGACCGTTGCGGACGCCGCCGCGCCAAGCCCGCCCAATCCTTCGCTGATCCTGTCAAGCGCGGCTGTGATCCTGCGCTCAAGCTCTGACATCTCTGCCATCTGTCTCTCCTCAACTCGTTTCTTGCATGCCCGGTGCACCCGTCCCGGAAGCATCGAATCATTCCGGCCTCATGCCGTTTGCGCGATATTACCCAACCCTTTCGGGAAATGCGCCCCCTTTGCGGCCAAAGGCTTAGGCGGTACGCTTGAACTTCCCGGTATCGCTGTTATCACCCGGCATTGATTGCTTCTATAGCCCAAGGATGCGCGCCCGTGGAGATCAATGATCTGAAGACCATGCACCCCGAACACTGGATGAAGGCGTGCGCAATCCGCACGCTGGCACTGGATGCCGTTGCCGCGGCCAATTCCGGCCATTCCGGCATGCCCATCGGCATGGCCGATGTCGCCACCGTGCTGTTTGAAAACCATCTGAAATTCGATGCCACCGCGCCCGACTGGGCCGACCGAGACCGGTTCATCCTGTCGGCGGGTCACGGCTCGATGCTGCTTTATGCGCTGCTGCATCTGACCGGCTACCAGGACATGACGCTGGACCAGATCAGGAATTTCCGCCAGTGGGGCGCGATCACCGCGGGGCATCCCGAATACGGCCATGCCAAGGGGATCGAGACCACAACCGGCCCGCTGGGTCAGGGCCTGGCCAATTCCGTCGGATTCGCCATCGCCGAAGAAGTGCTGCGCGCGCGCTATGGCAAGAAGGTGGTCGATCACCACACCTATGTCATCGCCGGCGACGGCTGCCTGATGGAAGGCATCAGCCACGAGGCGATCGGTCTGGCCGGCAAGCAGAAGCTGGAAAAGCTGATCGTGTTCTGGGACAACAACAACATCACCATCGACGGCACAGTCGACATGGCCGATATCACCAACCAGGTGAAGCGGTTCGAGGCCGCCGGCTGGCATGTGCAGGACATCGACGGCCACGACCCGGTCGCCATCGACGCCGCGATCAGCGCCGCCAAGGCCAGCCACAAGCCCTCGATGATCGCCTGCAAGACCCATATCGCGCTTGGCCATGCCGCACAGGACACCGCCAAGGGTCACGGCGCGCTGACCAATGCCGACCAGAATGCCGCCGCCAAGGCGGTCTGGGGCTGGGATCACCCCGCCTTTACCATTCCCGCCGACATCAAGGCCCAGTGGGAAGACATCGGGCTGCGCGGCACCGGCGCGCGTGTCGCCTGGGAGGAACGTTTTACCAATCTGTCGGCCAGCCGGCAGAATCAATTCACCCGCGAACAGAATGGCGGGGTGCCAAAGCGCCTGTCAGCCGTCATCAAGCGCTTCAAGGCCGAGATTTCGGAAACCGCCCCGAAACTGGCCACGCGTTCGGCCAGCGAAAAGGCGCTTGGTGTCATCAACCCGGTGATGCATGAAACGGTCGGCGGCTCCGCCGACCTGACCGGATCGAACAACACCAAAAGCCCGGATATGGGCGTGCATGATCCCGACAACCGCAAGGGCCGCTACCTGCATTACGGCATCCGCGAGCATGGCATGGCGGCGGCGATGAACGGCATGGCGCTGCATGGCGGGGTCAAACCCTATGGCGGCACATTCATGGTGTTCACCGACTATGCGCGCGCCGCGATGCGCCTGTCGGCGCTGATGGGAATCGCGCCGGTCTATGTCTACACCCATGACAGCATCGGTCTGGGCGAAGACGGCCCCACCCACCAACCGGTGGAACATCTGGCGATGCTGCGTGCCACGCCGAACATGAACGTGTTCCGCCCCGCCGACGCCGTGGAAACCGCCGAAGCCTGGGAACTCGCGCTTGGCACCACCGCAACGCCCAGCGTCCTGTCGCTGACCCGTCAGGGGCTGCCCACGGTGCGCACCGCGCACAAGGCCAAGAACCTGACCGCGCAGGGTGCCTATGTTCTGGCAGAGGCCGACGGCAAACGTCAGGCGATCCTGATCGCCACCGGGTCGGAGGTGTCGCTGGCCATGGCGGCACGCGATCTGCTGCAGGCGGACGGCATCGGAACGCGCGTGGTGTCGATGCCCTGCTGGGAACTGTTCGAGGCCCAGGACATCGGCTATCGCCGCCGCATCCTGCCCGGCGGTCCGGTGCGCGTCGCCATCGAGGCCGGCGTGCGCCAGGGCTGGGACAAATGGCTGTTGGGCGAGCGCGGCAAGGAATCCAAGGCCGGCTTTGTCGGCATGGACAGCTTCGGCGCCTCGGCCCCCGCCGAAGTCCTGTTCGAGAAATTCGGCATCACCGCAGAGGCCGCCGCGGCCAAGGTCCGCGACCTGCTGGGCTGATCCCGCCGTTTCATCCCGGCATGTAATCGCCAATGTTCCACGCAACAGATCAGGCGACGCCCCCACAATCGGGCGTCGCCTGTCAACGTCCGGAGCAAAAGCGCGCGGAAGCGCTCATTTTGGCAACCTGCGCAGCCGCCAGCGTCCGCCGCCATCGGCCGCCAGTACCAGACAGCCACCGGCGATCGCCCAGTTCTTGACGAAAATCGACATCTGCCAGGGATCGTCCGGCACCAGGTGGAAAAAGCTGGTCAGCCCGCAATAGCCCGCCAGCAACACCGCGACCGGCCGCAGCCAGACCCCCGCGACCAGCGCCAGCCCCGCACCGGCGTTGAACACCAGCGCCGGCCAGATCAGCGCACCGGGCAGGCCCCACCCGGCCAGCAGCGCGATTGCGGCCTCGGGGTTCACCGCCTTCTGCACCGCCCCTGCCAGAAACAGCACCGCGATCAGCACCCGTCCCAGCCATCCCGCAAAATCCTGCAATTTCCAGCTTCCCCCCACCGACAATCCGGTTCAAACACATCGCACGATCCTTTAACCTGGCGCAAACGGGCAGGAAAACCAGGGCATGACCAATATCATCTCTATCTGGCTGGCCGCGATCATCCTTGGCTTTCTCGCGCTGGATATTCTGGTGCTGGGCTGGGACGTGCCGCTGTTTCTGGCGCGAAAACTGATGGCATTCATCGAATATCTGGCATTCTGGCGATAAGCCGCAGCCGCGCCCGGTTGACCTTTGCCGGATTATCCCGTTTTTGACCGGCAACCGGATTTCGCAATTCAAGGAGACAGGACCATGGCCGTCAAAGTTGCAATCAACGGATTTGGACGCATCGGGCGCAATGTGCTGCGCGCCATCATTGAATCGGGGCGCACGGACATAGAGGTCATTGCCATCAACGACCTGGGCCCGGTCGAGACCAACGCGCACCTGCTGCGCTATGACTCGGTGCATGGCCGTTTTCCCGCAACCGTCACCACCACCGAAGACACCATTGATGTCGGTCGCGGCCCGATCCGCGTCACCGCGATCCGCAACCCGGCCGAATTGCCATGGTCGGATGTCGATGTGGTGATGGAATGCACCGGTATCTTCACCAGCAAGGAGGCCTGCCAGGCGCATCTCGACAACGGCTCGTCGCGGGTGCTGATCTCGGCCCCCGGCAAGGACGCCGATGCCACAATCGTGTTCGGTGTCAATGACAGCGTGCTGACCGCGAACGATATCGTCGTGTCGAACGCGTCCTGCACCACCAACTGCCTGTCGCCGGTTGCCAAGGTGCTGAACGACGCCATCGGCATCAACAGGGGCTTCATGACCACGATCCACAGCTACACCGGCGACCAGCCGACGCTGGACACGATGCACAAGGATCTGTACCGCGCCCGCGCCGCCGCCGTGTCGATGATCCCGACCTCGACCGGGGCCGCCAAGGCCGTCGGTCTGGTGCTGCCAGAGCTCAACGGCAAGCTGGACGGCGTGGCGATCCGGGTGCCGACCCCGAATGTTTCGGTCGTCGACCTGACGTTCGAGGCGTCGCGCGCCACCTCTGTCGAAGAGATCAACGACGCGATCCGCGCCGCGGCCGATGGCAAGCTGAAAGGCATCCTTGGCTATACCGACGAGCCGCTGGTCAGCATCGACTTCAACCACAACCCGCATTCCTCGGTCTTCCACATGGACCAGACCAAGGTGATGGAGGGCACCATGTGCCGCATCCTGACCTGGTATGACAATGAATGGGGCTTTTCGAACCGGATGAGCGACACGGCGGTCGCCATCGGCAAGCTGATCTGATCCGGTCCGCAAGCCAGGTCGAAAAAATCGGTGCCGGGCGCGCGTTGCGCCCGGCACCAAGCATTACAAACCCTCGATAAACCGATCTATTTCAGCCAGATAGCCGGGAAAGCCTATCAGGTCGCTGTGGCCGGCCCCGTCGATTTCGACCGCCGTGACTTGCAGCGCCGATGGCAAGGCCGCGACCAGCCGCCGCCCCTCTGAAACCGGAACCAGCGCATCCGCGGTCCCATGCAGCGCCAGGACCGGGGCCTTCACGCCCGCCGCGTCACGCGCGCTGTTCCACTTCTGCACCCCGGGCATGACACAGGCAGGCAACCACGCGGCTTTCGCCATCAGGCGGCAAAGCCTGGCATAGGGCGCGCTTAGAATCACGCCATCGACCTTGCGCCGCGCCGCCACATGCAGCGCCAGCCCCGTGCCCAGCGAATAGCCCTGCACCACCACCGGGCCGGGGCTGTCCAGCCAGCCCGGATAGGCCTCGAACAGCGCCAGCGCATCGCTTTTCAGCAACGTTTCCGACGGCTGCCCCGGCACGCCGCCGCCGCCGCGAAAGCCCAGCGCCACAACGCTGCGCCCGGCCACCTGGTGATGATCCAGCATCGGCGTGAAATATTGCAGCGCCCCGACATTGCCCATCAGATACAACACGACCGGCGCACCGGGCCCGGCATCATGCACATAGGCGGTCAGAAATTCACCGTCCGCGCCCGCAAAGCGGTGCGTCTCGAAACCCTCTGCCTCGAACGGCTGGGGATCGAACGGGTAGATGAATTTCGGGTGCATCACGATCATCGCGACGCCATAGGCCGCGTAAAGCGCCAGTGCTCCGGCAATCAGCCCCATCGCCCGGCGCACGCCGCGCTAACCCAGCTTTTCGTGCAGCGCCGTGTTGACCGCCGGAGTGACGAATTTCGACACGTCGCCACCCAGCCGCGCGATTTCCTTGACCAGTTTCGACGCAATCGCCTGGTATTTGGCCTCGGCCATCAGAAACACCGTCTCGACCGATTGATCCAGCGCGCGGTTCATGCCGACCATCTGGTATTCATACTCGAAATCAGCCACGGCGCGCAGGCCGCGAATAATCACCGTGGCCCCGACATCATTGGCGCAGTCGATCAGCAAATTCTCGAACGGATGCACCAGAATCTCGGTGCTGACGTTCAGGTCGTCCATCGCCGCCGTCACCATCGCCACCCGTTCTTCAAGGTCGAACAGCGGACCCTTGTCGCGGTTGATCGCCACGCCGATCACCAGACGGTCGACCAGCTGACAGGCACGAGAGATGATATCGAGATGACCCAGCGTCAGCGGATCGAAGGTTCCTGCATAAAGCCCGGTGCGCATCGGCATCTCCCTGTTTCGGCCCTTCGCACGCAACACGATCAGGGGTCGCAGTACAAGCCCCCGCATGTTCGCATCCCGGATTCGGGAAAAAGCCGTGTGCGGGCCCGCCGGTAAAGTTGCCGCGGTCGGACAACGCGCGGCTGGTCGCCCGGAATCGGCGTGCGCAAACGCATGACCGGATCGGCCCCGGGGCCATCTGGGCGATGCGCGGTCCGAAACCCCCGGGCGCCTCAGTGGCCCATGATCATGCCTTCCAGGGCTTCCTTTTCCATCGACAGTTCCGACAGGCGCGCCTTGACCACGTCGCCGATCGAGATCAGCCCGACCATTTCCTCGCCTTCCATCACCGGCATGTGGCGGAACCGGCCCTCTGTCATTTTCGCCAGCACGACATCGGCGGTATCCTCGCGGGTGCAGCCGACCAGATTGCTGGTCATCATCCCGTCGACAAGTTCGGACATGCAACCGGCACCGCGGCGGCCCAGTTCGCGCACGATGTCGCGCTCGGAAAGTATTCCGGCGGGCACCTTGCCATCGTTGGACACGATGACCGCACCGATCCGGCGAGTCGATAACAGTTCCGCCGCCTCGGCCACGCTTGTGCCGGGCTTTATTGTGACGACTTTATCATCCGATTTCGCCTTGAGTATCTGGTGCACGAGCATCCCGGGCCCTCCGACTGGTTTTGATAGTTACAGTTTCACCAAACGTCACCTTTTGACCGGCGCCCTGTCAAGCGCGGCGTTGTGTCCGCAGCCAGATAACCGAAAATCGACGCGGGCTCTTTTCCCCGGGACATGGCACCGCTAGTGTCCGTCCAATTGCGCAACCGCATGATTGCGCTGATTCAGGAGGGACCGATGCAAGAGCTGACCCATTTTATCAACGGCGAGCACGTCAAAGGCGGCTCTGGCCGTTTTGCAGATGTCTTCAATCCGGCCACCGGCGAGGTTCAGGCGCGCGTGCCGCTGGCCAGCAAGCAAGAGCTTGATGCCATTATCGCCAAGGCCGCCGAGGCCCAGCCGAAATGGGCCGCCACCAACCCGCAGCGTCGCGCCCGGGTGATGATGGAATTCGTCCGCCTGCTGAACCGCGACATGGACAAGCTGGCAGAGGCGCTGAGCCGTGAACACGGCAAGACCATCCCCGACGCCCGGGGCGATGTGCAGCGCGGGCTGGAAGTCGCCGAGTTCTGCATCGGCGCGCCGCATCTGCTGAAGGGCGAATATACCGACGCCGCCGGCCCCGGTATCGACATGTACTCGATGCGTCAGGCACTGGGCGTCGTGGCCGGTATCACACCGTTCAACTTTCCCGCCATGATCCCGATGTGGAAATTCTGTCCCGCGATCAGCTGCGGCAACGCCTTCATCCTGAAACCGTCAGAGCGTGACCCCTCGGTGCCGCTGATGCTGGGCGAACTGATGAAAGAGGCCGGGCTGCCCGACGGCATCCTGCAGGTCGTCAACGGCGACAAGGAAGCGGTCGACGCCATTCTGGACAACGAGACCGTACAGGCCATCGGCTTTGTCGGCTCGACCCCGATCGCGCAGTATATCTATGGCCGGGGCTGTTCGAACGGCAAGCGGGTACAGTGTTTCGGCGGTGCCAAGAACCACATGATCGTGATGCCGGATGCCGATATGGACCAGGCCGCCGACGCGCTGATCGGTGCCGGCTATGGCGCGGCGGGCGAACGCTGCATGGCGATCTCGGTCGCGGTGCCGGTGGGCGACGCCACGGCCGATGCGCTGATCGAGCGGCTGATCCCGCGGATCGAAAAGCTGAAGGTCGGCCCCTACACGGCCGGCGATGACGTCGACTATGGTCCGCTGGTGACCGCCGCCGCCAAGGAGCGCGCGCTGGGGCTGGTCGAATCCGGTATCCGGCAGGGTGCGAAACTGGTCGTCGATGGCCGCAATTTCAACCTGCAGGGCTACGAAGACGGCTTCTTCATGGGGGCGCATCTGTTCGACAACGTCACCACCGACATGGACATCTACCGCCAGGAAATCTTTGCCCCGGTGCTGAGCCAGGTGCGCGCCAAGACCTACGAAGAGGCGCTGGGTTACGCGATGGATCATGAATACGGCAATGGCACCGCGATCTTCACCCGCGATGGCGACACCGCGCGCGACTTTGCCAACCGGATCAACATTGGCATGGTCGGCATCAACGTGCCGATCCCGGTGCCGCTGGCCTATCACACCTTTGGCGGCTGGAAGAAGTCGGGCTTCGGCGATCTGAACCAGCATGGACCGGATTCGTTCAGGTTCTACACCCGCACCAAGACCGTCACCTCGCGCTGGCCCTCGGGCATGAAAGAGGGCGGCGAGTTCCACTTCAAGGCGATGGACTGACGCAATTCGCGTCAGGCCTGAATCATCCAACGCGGCCTGAAATCAATAATTTCAACGTGTTGGATGATGTCTTAAGTGTCAAATCAAACGCGAAACGCTGTAAGCACCGCGAATGAAGAAAAGGCCCGGCGTCGCAAAACGCCGGGCCTTTTCTTTTGACAGGACTTGGTTATTCGGCTGCGATGGCCGCCGCCATTACCGGGCGCAGCTTGCGGACCCGGCGGTTGGGGCGCGGCGTGACCACACCGGTTGCCGACCGCAGGTTCCGCACCCGTCTGGGGGCGCATTCCATCGCCATGCGCACGTTCTGGCACAGCAACTTGTGCAGCGCGTCCAGTTCCCGGGGATCGCCGAAAAGCACGTCCAGGCATCGCCCGCTGTTGCGCACCCGGATGTTCAGCGCCGCCTGCGACGGGGCGGTCTTGGAGCGTTTCACAAAGGCGCTTTCGATCTCGTCCATCGAGAATTCCAGCCGGAACATGCTGCGGTTCTTGCTGTTCACGCGGGCCACCGCGACCCGGCGCGCCGCCAGATCCATTTGCAGAACGCGGCGAAACCCGCGCGAGGCCAGCAGGTATACCGCAAGCCCGACGCCCATGAACACCACTGTCAGCCCGATGCGAATATGTACCGGTCCGCCACCGACCAGAAGGCCGGGCAGAAACCATTGCACATAGCCCGCCAGGATCATGAAGGCGCCGACCAGGCGCAGCGTGTTTTCAGCCAGGCGTTCGCGGATGAATCTGGCGTCGGCCTCGATCACTGTATAACCGGTCGGTTCTTCCAGCGCGGTCAGGGTGCGCCACTGGCTTGGCTCGTTCGCGGTGTTGGTCATATCTAGGGGCATCTCAACTACTTTCGACTCGTCCGTTGCAGACAGATTGCCATGCAATCCGGGCCGAACTTGGCCGCAATCAGAATGTTTTCGCGACCAGTTGTCCGGGCGATGCCATGATGCTGACACTGCGGTGAATGTTGGGTTAACGACACGAGCGCCTGACGTTGTGCTGGACATTGCCGGCACTGCGGCTAGTTGTTTCACATTCAGATGACAAAAGGATCGAACCATGACCGATTTCACCAGACGTCAGGGACTGAAGCTGGGTCTTGCCGCGCTGATCGGCGCCCCGGCGCTGCTGGCCAGTGCGCGAACCGCGCAGGCGGCGACGCATCAGGTTGCCATCAAGGGTTTCAAGTTTTCGCCCGCCGCGCTGAACGTGGCCGTGGGTGACACGGTGGTATTCACCAATCAGGACGGCGCGCCTCATACAGCCACCGCGCTTGACGGCAGTTTCGACACCGGCCGTCTGAACCGGGGCCAGTCGGGCAGCGTGACCGTCACCACCGCGGGCGAGATCGACTATCGCTGCAATTTCCATGCCACCATGAAAGGCCGGATCACCGCCGGATAGTCCCGGCGGCACGCCACGCTTTGGCTTGCCTGCACCGCACCCCTCTGCAATCCTCCGACCCAGCACGGAGGATGGCATGACGACTGAACCCAGTTTCACAATGGGGATCGAGGAAGAATATCTTCTGGTCCATACCGACGGCGGCGAACTGGCCGAAGCGCCACAGGCATTGATGGATGACTGCGTCGCGAAACTGGGCAGCCAGGTGTCGCCCGAATTCCTGCGCTGCCAGGTAGAGGTCGGCACCGGGGTCTGCGCCACGATCGGCGAGGCGCGCGACGATCTGCGGCGTCTGCGCACCTCGGTGGCCGAAATCGCCGGGCGCTATGGCATGGCGCCGCTGGCCGTCAGTTGCCACCCCACCGCGGACTGGAAGGATCAGACCCACACCGACAAGGACCGCTACAACACGCTGGAGCATGATCTGGCCGGTGTTGCCCGACGGCTGCTGATTTCGGGCATGCATGTGCATATCGGCCTCGAGAACAATGATATGCGCATCGACCTGATGAACCAGTTCTCGTATTTCCTGCCGCATCTTCTGGCGTTCAGCGCCTCTTCGCCGTTCTGGCAGGGTCTGGATACCGGCCTGTCCAGTTACAGGCTGACGATTTTCGACAATCTGCCGCGCACCGGGTTGCCGCCGCGCCTGTCGGGATACGGCGAATTCCAGCGCTCGGTTCAGGCGATCATCGACACCGGTGCCATCGAGGATGAAACCAAGATCTGGTGGGATCTGCGCCCCTCGGGCCGGTTCCCGACACTGGAAACCCGGATTTGCGACAATTCTCCGCGGATGGAACACGCCCTGTCGATCGCTGCCCTGACCCAATGCCTGATGCGGATGCTGTGGCGGCTGCGGGTCAAGAACCAGCGCTGGCGGATCTACGAGGCGTTCCTGGTCGGCGAGAACCGCTGGCGCGCGCAGCGTTATGGCATGTCCGCGGGCCTGATCGACTTTGGCCGGGGCGAGGTGGTGCCGTTTGCCGAACTGCTGGACGAGATCCTTGAACTGGTCGGCGAGGATGCCGAGGCGCTGAAATGCAGCGCCGAGATCGAGAACCTGCGCGACATACTGGATCGCGGCAATGGCGCAGATCGCCAACGTGCGGTACGATCGGCCGAGCTGAAGAGTTCCAGGGATGAAACCCGCGCCATGCAGGCCGTTGTTCGCAATCTGATCGACGAATTCACCGTCGATCTGTGACCATGCGCGCCCTTGCCACAAACCGCCCCGGGAATTAAACGCATGTTCAATTCAATCTGATCGGAGCCTGCCCATGGATTTCGCGCTGACCGACGAACAGGTGGCCATTTTCGACATGGCCCGCGCCTTTGGCGAAGCAGAGATTGCCCCCCATGCCCGCGACTGGGAATCCCGGGGCACCATCCCAAAGGATCTGTGGCCGCGCATCGCCGAACTGGGGTTCGGCGGGCTGTATGTCTCGGAAGACAGCGGCGGATCGGGGTTGTCCCGTCTGGATGCGACGCTGGTGTTCGAGGCGCTCAGCCGATCCTGCGCCTCGGTGGCCGCCTTCCTGTCGATCCATAACATGTGCGTCAACATGATCGACAAATTCGGCAGCGCCGAGATCAAGGCGCGCTTTCTGCCCTCTGCCCTGACAATGCAGACCGTGTTCAGCTACTGCCTGACCGAGCCCGGGTCCGGCAGCGACGCGGCGGCGCTGAAAACGCGCGCCACGCGCACCAACGAAGGCTACACCCTGAACGGAACCAAGGCGTTCATTTCGGGCGGCGGCTATTCGGATGCATATCTTGCGATGGTGCGCACCGGCGAGGATGGCCCCAGGGGCATTTCGGCGGTGATCATCGAGGCGGGCAGCGACGGGCTGAGCTTTGGCGCGCTGGAGGAAAAGATGGGCTGGCGCAGCCAGCCGACCGCGCAGGTGCAGTTTGACGATTGCAAGATCGACGCCGACAACCTGCTGGGCGAGGAAGGCAAGGGCTTTGCCTATGCCATGGCCGGGCTGGATGGCGGGCGGCTGAACATTTCGGCCTGCTCGCTGGGCGCGGCGCAATCGGCACTGGAAGCGACCCTGACCTACATGGGCGAACGCAAGGCCTTCGGGCGCAGCATCGACCAGTTCCAGGCGCTGCAATTCCGGCTGGCCGAGATGGAGATCGAAATGCAGGCCGCGCGCGTGTTCCTGCGCCAGGCCGCGTGGAAACTGGACAACCGCGCGCCGGACGCCACCAAATTCTGCGCCATGGCCAAGAAATTCGTCACCGAGGCCGGATCGAAAGTCGCGGACCAATGCCTGCAATTGCATGGCGGCTATGGCTATCTGTCCGACTATGGCATCGAAAAGGTGGTGCGCGACCTGCGGGTCCACCAGATCCTCGAGGGCACCAACGAGATCATGCGCCTGATCGTGTCGCGCGCGATGCTGGCGGAACGCGGATGAGCGAAAGCCACATCCGCATCGACCGCCGCGCTGGCCGCATTACCCTGAACCGCCCGCAGGCGCTGAACGCGCTGACCTATGACATGATCCGCGCCATCGAATCGGCGCTGGACGACTGGCGCGACGATCCCGCTGTCGGCCTGATCGTGATCGACGCCGCCGGCGACAAGGCGTTTTGCGCCGGTGGTGACATTGCCGATCTCTACCGCACCGGCAAGGCGGGCGACTATGCCTTTGGCCGGCAGTTCTGGCGCGACGAATATCGCCTGAATGCCAAGCTGGCCACCTGCCCCAAACCCATCGTCAGTTTCCTGCAAGGCTTTACCATGGGCGGCGGCGTCGGGGTCGGCTGTCACGCGCGCCATCGCATCGTCGGCGACACCAGCCAGATCGCCATGCCCGAATGCGGCATCGGCCTGGTGCCGGATGTGGGGGGCTCGTTGCTGTTGGCGCGCGCACCCGGCCGGCTGGGCGAATATTTCGGGCTGACCGGCGCGCGCATGGGACCGGGCGACGCGATCCACATGGGCTTTGCCGATCACTACCTGCCCGAATCCGGCTGGGCCCCGCTGATTGGCGAACTCGAATCCACCGGGTCCACCGCCCCGATCGACGCTGCCGCACAGCCTGCCCCGCCTGCGAAGATACCCGTCCACCGCGGTGATATCGATGCGATCTTCGCCCGCGACACGCTCGCCGGCATCGCCGGGGCGCTTGCCGCCGCACCCGGCGATTTCGCCGCCAGGACATTGCAGGCCATTCAGCGCAATTCGCCGCTGTCGATGGCCTGCGCCCTGTCGCTGATCGCCCGGGTTCGCGCCCGTCCGACGATCCACCACGCGCTCGGGCAGGAATACCGTTTCACCGCCCGAGCGATGGAGCACGGCGATTTTCTCGAAGGTATCCGCGCCGCGATCATCGACAAGGACCGCGCCCCGCGCTGGCCCCACAGCCTTGACAGCGTGCCGCCCGACGCGATCGAGGCGATGCTGGCGCCACTGGGCGAACACGACCTCACATGGGAGACAGAAACATGAAAATCGGCTTCATCGGATTGGGCAACATGGGCCTGCCCATGGCCAACAACCTCGCGGACGCGGGCCATGACGTGACCGGCTATGACGCCGCCCCCGGCCCGATAGATTTCCGAAAGCTTTCCGATGGGATTGCGTCGGCGGTTTCGGGCGCAGAGGTGGTCATCACCATGCTGCCCAACGGCGCGATCCTGCGCGAGGTCGCAGCGCAGGCGATCCCGCATATGTCGCCGGGCGCGGTGCTGCTGGATTGTTCCACCGTCGATGTCGAAAGCGCGCGCGCCGTTGCCGATATGGCCGCCGCTGCCGGCCTCGGCGCGCTTGATGCGCCGGTCTCGGGCGGCACCGGCGGGGCGTTGGCCGGCACGCTGACCTTCATGGTCGGCGGAAGCCCGCAAGCCTTTGACAAAGCAAAAGGTCTGTTCGATATCATGGGCCAGAGGGCGGTACATTGCGGGCCATCCGGCAACGGCCAGGCGGCGAAAATATGCAACAACATGATCCTTGGCGTCACCATGATCGCCACCTGCGAGGCCTTCGCGCTCGCCGACAAGCTTGGCCTTGACCGCCAGGCGATGTTCGACGTGGTCTCGACCTCTTCGGGCCAGAGCTGGAGCATGAACACCTATTGCCCCGCCCCCGGTATCGGCCCGAAATCCCCGGCCGACAACGCCTACAAACCCGGCTTCGCCGCCGACCTGATGCTGAAAGATCTTCGCCTCAGCCAACAGGCCGCGCAGGCCGTCGATGCCGATACGCCGATGGGCCAGGCCGCAACCGCGCTGTACGCCACATTCGTCGAGAACGAAGAAGGCGCCGGGCGCGACTTTTCGGCGATGCTGCCAAGGTTCGAAAGCCGCGGAAGATCCTGACCACATCTTGGCAAGACAGCACAATATCAAACGCTTGCGGCATTCTCTGCCGCCCGCAGATATCGCGTCACCCCGTAACCCGCCCGAAACCGGGGCACGGCGGCGCGCGTCCTGACATGTCCCAATACAGGCACATCATCCCATGCCCCTGCCCGGCCTGAACCAGTCCCCGACCGACCTGGATTTCGTTCAGAATCCCTATCCGTTCTACGCCCGCGCCCGGGCGCTGGGGCCGCTGGTTCACTGGGCAGACTACGGCATGGCGGCCACCACCACCCATGCCGCCACCAACGCGATCCTGCGCGACCGCCGCTTTGGCCGCGAGGTTCCGCCCGGGACCGCACCCGCGATCCCGGACCGTCTGGCGCCGTTCTATGCGATCGAGGCGCATTCCATGCTGGAACTGGAACCGCCGCGCCACACCCGGCTGCGTGCCCTTGTGCTGCGCGCCTTCACCTCGCGCAGGATCGCCGCGCTTGGCCCCGACATCGACGCGCTGTGCCACCAGTTGGTCGACAGCTTCCCGAATTCGGAATTCGACCTGCTGGCGGCATACTGCACGCCGATTCCGGTGATCATCATCGCCCGCCTGCTGGGCGTTCCCGAAACCATGGCACCAGAGCTTCTGGCATGGTCGAATGCCATGGTCAGCATGTATCAGGCCCGCCGCACGCCGGAAATGGAACAGGCTGCCGCCGACGCCGCGCGCGACTTTTCCGGCTTTCTGCGCGGCTATGTCGACCAGCGCCGCGCCACGCCGGCGGATGACCTGATCACCCACCTGATCGCCGCCGAGGAGGACGGAGAGAAACTGTCGACCGACGAGTTGATCAGCACCTGCATCCTGTTGCTGAACGCCGGGCACGAGGCAACGGTGCATACATTGGGCAACGGGGTGAAGGCGCTTTGCGACAACGGCCCGAAGCCGGAGTGGCTGGCTGACGATGGCATCGACAATACCGTCGAGGAAATCCTGCGCCATGACCCGCCGCTGCATATGTTCACCCGCCATGCCTATGAGGATGTTACGCTTTTCGGTCACGACTTTCGGCGCGGCGATCAGGTTGCCTGCCTGCTGGCATCGGCCAATCATGACCCGGCGGTCTTTGCGGACCCACAGCATTTCAACCCGGCCCGCAGCGCGAAATCGCAGCTTGGATTCGGGGCGGGCATCCATTTCTGCGTCGGTGCCCCGCTGGCAAGGCTCGAGTTGAAGATCGCGCTGCAAACGTTGTTCCGGCGCTGCCCCGGTTTGTGCCCCTGCGTTCCGCCGGCCTATGCCAGCTCGTATCACTTTCACGGCCTGGAACAGCTTGTCGTCGCGGGGTAAGCCCGCTTCGGCAGGACGGGGCGGGCGGGTGGGCGGCCTGCCGAAGCGGGCGCCTCTATAATGGCAGCATCGTCGTCGACTTGATCTCTTCCATGCTCAGCAGCGCGGTCACATTGTAGATCCGCACCTCGGAAATCAGTGCCTGATAGAACACGTCATAGGCGCGGGCATTGGCGACCCGGACCTTCAGGATATAGTCGATCTCGCCCGCCAGCCGATGCGCCTCCATCACTTCGGGGCGTGCCTGCAGTGCTGCCAGGAACTTTTCCTGCCAGCCCGCTTCGTGTTCCGATGTGCGGATCAGAACGAAGAAACACGCCTCCAGTCCCAGCGCCTCGGGGTCCAGTATGACCGTCTGCTGACCGATCACCCCGGCGTCGCGCATCTTGCGAATCCGGTTCCAGACCGGGGTCTTCGAAGAGCCGATTTCGCGGGCGATCTCATCCAGCGACTGGCTGGCATCGCGCTGCAGGACGGCCAGAATTTTCCGGTCCATCGCGTCAAGACGAATATCCATTCCCAAAGCCCCTGCATTTGCGTGACAGCGTTCCGTTTCGCCGCCAGGCGCGAACATACGTTCTTATTCACGTGATGCAATGGTCAATTGGCGGAATAATTTCCTATATTCGAACCAACAGGAATGGATGACCCGATGCTGCATTTTCCGATCTTCCTTGATCTCGACGACCGCGCGGTCGTTGTGTCCGGCGGTGGCGCGGCCGCGATGGCCAAACTGCGGCTGCTGATGAAGACCGGGGCGGCGATCAGCGTTTTCGCGGCCCGCCCGTCGCCCGAAATCTCGCAATGGGCCGCCGATGCGCGCCTGCGCCTGGTCCGCCGTGCCCTGCAACCCGGCGACACGGCCGGTGCCACGCTTTTCTACGCCGCCGACGAAGATCCGGCAGAGGATGCCCGCACCGCCGCAATCGCCCGGGCCGAGGGCGCGCTGGTCAACATCGTCGACAATCTGCGCGACAGCGCCTTCATCACACCGGCCATCGTCGATCGGGCCCCGGTCACCGTTGCCATCGGCACCGAAGGCGCCGCGCCGGTGCTGGCGCGCGCCATCAAGCGCGATCTGGAGGACCGGCTGCCACAATCGCTGGGTGTATTGGCGCGGGCCGGAAAGGCCTTTCGCGCCATGGCCGAGCATCTGCCCCACGGACGGGCGCGCCGCGATTTCTGGTCAGAGTTCTATTTCCGCACCGGCCCGCGCGCCGCGGCCAGCGGCACGATCGAGGACTCGCTCGACACCTTGCTGAACACGCATCTGGTGGCGGACCCGGCCCCCGGCCATGTCGATTTCGTCGGTGCCGGACCGGGCGATCCCGAACTTTTGACGCTGAAGGCGCGCGCCGCGCTGGATGCGGCGGATGTCGTCATCCACGACCGGCTGATCGCGCCGGAAATCCTGGAACTGGCGCGCCGCGAAGCGACGATCATCGAGGCCGGAAAGACCGGTTTCGGCCCGGCGATGCCGCAGGGCGAGATCAACGATCTGATCGTCCGCCACGCGCAATCCGGCGCGCATGTCGTGCGGCTGAAATCCGGCGATCCAACCGTATTCGGAAGATTGGATGAGGAACTTCAAGCGGTTACCGCAGCAGACGTAAGCTGGCGCATCGTTCCGGGCATCACGTCGGCCTCTGCCGCGGTTGCCGCGATCGGCCAAAGCCTGACGCAACGCGGGCGCAACACCTCGGTGCGGTTCCTGACCGGACATGACATGCAGGGATTTGCCGAGCAGGACTGGCAGGCGCTGGCCCGCCCCGGTGAGGTCTGTGCGATCTACATGGGCAAACGCGCGGCGCGGTTCCTGCAGGGGCGTCTGCTGATGCATGGCGCACGAAACGAGACACCGGTGACCGCAATCGAGAACGCCAGCCGCCCCGATCAGCGCATTCACGCCACCGATCTGGCGGGCATGGCGCGGGGATTGGCTGATATCACCGGCCCGGCGCTGATTTTCATCGGCCTGTCACCCAGAGATGCCAGTCTGGCGATGCCTGAACTCGACTCAAAGGAGATTGCGTCATGAGCCGGATCTTCACCCCAAAGATAATCACGGCAAACGCCCTGCTGGAGGGCGACGTCGTGTATCTGACTGCCAATGACACCTGGACGCGCCGCATCGACGAGGCGGAACTGATCGACGACGAGGCACATGCCGAC
>JAJDOB010000010.1 GCA_022340385.1 Rhodobacter sp. | reverse complement strand
AGCAAACTGAAGGACAGCCCTCATCCACCAAAGCCAGAACGCGAAGCGGACTACCGGTGCCGTTTCGGATCGTCGGCGGTGCCGCGATCAGACATGCGCCGGGTATGGCGGCGAAGAAAACGCGCCCTGCCGGGCATCCGTGCCCACGGTTTCCACACCGAACCCGCGAATGTCACGCTGTTCCACCAGCAGCCGGATCGCGTCGGGCCCGGTGCGTTCCGACATCGAAATATTGTTCCACTTCCAGGCCGGGCTGCGATGGTCATAGGTGCCACCCGCCCGGACGGGACCGGCGAAGATATCGCCTGCCGGTCGCTGATCCTGGCCTGCAATGGCTTTGGCTGCCACCCGGGGCGCTGACGCAAGCGCTGGACAGCATCGCCCTGATGCAACGCGGCGAACGGACCGATCCGTTCGGGCGCGATTTCACCGCCAGCCCGCCACTGGCGCCGCCACACAGCGCGATCCGGGTCACGGGTGCGCTGTTTCACACGCAGGGCGGTCTGGCGGTCATCCGTCATGCACAGGTACTGCACCGGACCGCGACGCCATTTGCCAATCTCTGCGCCGGCGGCGGCGTGGCCTGCGGTCTGTCTGGGCCGGATGTCTCGGGCTATCTGTCCGGCAACGGTCTGTTATCAGCCCTCTCGCCTGGTGCCATTGCCGGGCAGCACGCCATTTCGAATTGAAGCCCACCGCAATTTCACGCAAGGTCGCGCCATGACAGATCTGATCAAGTCCCTGCAAGACATCGTCGGCAGCGCGCATGTGCTGACCGATCCCTCTGACCGCGCGCCTTTCGAGGTGGACGCGACGCATATGTTCAAAAGCACCGCGCGCGCCGTGGTGCGCCCGGCCAGCACTGCCGAAGTCAGCGCTGTGGTAAAGCTCGCCAACAGTACGGGAACGCCGATTGTTCCGCAAAGCGGCAACACCGGGCTGGCGGGGGGCACCTTTGCAGGCACCGCAGGCGACAGGATCATCCTGTCGCTGGCGCGCCTGAACACGATTCGGGAAATTCGCCCCGACAGCCGGATCGCGATCGTCGAGGCGGGGGTGGTGCTGGCCAAGCTGCACGAGGCGGTCGCCCAGCACGATCTGATCTTTCCGCTGACCTTCGGCGCGCGCGGATCGGCGATGATCGGCGGCAATCTGGCGACCAACGCCGGGGGATCCAACGTGCTGCGGTACGGGAATACCCGCGATCTGGTGCTGGGGATCGAGGCAGTGCTGCCCAACGGCGACATCGTCGACCTGATGAGCGAATTGCACAAGGACAACACCGGTTTCAATCTCAAACACCTGCTGATCGGGTCCGAAGGCACGCTTGGCATCATCACCGGCGCCGTCCTGAAACTGGCACAAAAGCCCCGCGCCTATTTCACCGCGATGGTGTCTGTGCCCAGCATCACCAGTTCGCTGCATTTGCTGAACACCCTGAAAGAGGCGACGAACAATGCGGTCGAGGCCTTCGAATACATGCCCGCCCTGTATTTCGAAGCCCTGCAAAAGCGCTTTCCCGACATGCGTGCGCCGTTCGACACCCCCGCCGAACACGGCATCTTTCTGGAGGTCGGCCTGACGGCCCCGGACGACGTCACGCCGCTGCCCGATGGCACCCTGCCCGCCGTGAACCGGCTGGAACAATTGCTGATGGATCAGTTCGAAACCGGGGCGCTTCTGGACGCGGTGATCTGCAAGACCGAAGGCCAGCGGCTGGAAATGTGGGAGCGGCGCGAACGCGCGTTCGAGGCGACGATGGCGCTGGGCAAGCCGGTGAACAACGATATCTCGGTCGCAATCGACAAGGTCGAAACCTTCCTTGGCCTGATGGATCAGCGCCTGCCCGCCGCATTCCCGAAAGCCAGATCGCTGACCGTGTCGCATCTGGGCGACGGCAACCTGCATTACTGCGTCTGGCCGGATCCCGACAGCGGCCCGGACATCGATCCGGCTGTCTATGACCAGGTACTGGAGCTGGTCGAGGGCACGGTGATGGAACTTGGCGGCAGTTTTTCCGCCGAACATGGCATCGGTCTGGCCAAGCTGAACTCGATGGCGCGGCGCAAGAACCGCCCGGCGCTGTCGGCGATGTGGGCCATCAAGACCGCGCTTGATCCCAACTCGATCATGAATCCCGGCAAGGTTCTGCCGCCGATGTAAAGCTGCGCGCGGTGGCCAGCGCACCGCCCAGCGCACTGTCCAGCGCGGCGCCCTGTTCGTCTGCCAGCGCGGCGTTGCGCAGACGTTCGACATGCGCGTCTTCAGATCGGCGACCCGGATCACATCGTCATAGGCCATCGCATTCGCGATGTATTTGGCGGCCGCCAGCTCCAGGGCGGCATCGGCATCCTGACAGCGGCTCACCCGATCCGGATACAGTTTTCCAAAGTCAATATCCTGAGACTCAACGACTTTGCGCAACCCGGCGCGGGACATTTGCGCCACCTCTGATGGCCATTCGGCCACTTTTCCTGCAAGCGCGTCCCATTGATTGACCAGCGCCGCCTGCCCCTTCGGGACCATTGTGCAATCGGACGGAGCGGCAGGTATCCGGGGTGAGGTCACCGCGTCCAGCATCACCTGCCCGGTGTATTCACCGGACATCGGCTGGTTCGTGGTTACATGAGCCCAATCCGGGATGCGCCGTCAATCACTACCGGCGGGTCCGCCAACCGGCCCCGCGCGTCATTTCAGCAGCTTCCGGTCCTCGATCAGTGCCAGAAGCTGCGCGACCGAGGTCTCGACCGCCGCACCCGAGGTGTCCAGCTGCGCCACAGCGCGGGCATAATGTGACTCGCGGCTGGCCAGGATGGCGCGCAACTGCGCCATCGCCTCGGGATTGCCCGCCATCGGGCGGGTATCGCCCTGCGCGCGCACGCGATCCATGTGCTCTTGCGCAGAGGCTCTGACCCAGATCGTGTGAAACCGCGCCAGCAATATGTCGTAAGTCGCCGGTTCCGCGACGATGCCGCCGGCGACGGCAAGGATCACCCGGTCATGGGATTCCGCCATGCGCATTACCGCGTCCGCCTCAAGCTTGCGATAGCCCTCCTGCCCGTAAAGCGCCATGATCTCGGCAATCGGCATACCGCCCTGTTCCTCGATCTCCTGGTTCAACTCGACAAAGGGAATGCCCAGTTGCGCGCCAGCGGCCCGGCCCAGCGTCGACTTGCCCGCGCCGCGCAGTCCGACAAGGCAGATGCGGTGGCCGCGTCCGGCCTGCGGCGCGGCGCGCTGAAGCGCGCGCAGCACGTCGGCCCGTGTGTCCGGATCGGCCGCGACAAACAGATCGGCAACAAGCCGTGCATTCGGGTCAGACACATCATCGCCCGCGACAAACCATCCGACCTGACGATCAAGCGCCTTTGCGACCCGTTGCAGCAGGCCGATCGAAATATTGCCCTCGCCGGCCTCCAGTTGCGCCAGGTAGCGGGGCGAAACACCCGAACTGTCAGACAGCACACGCCGCGCGATGCCCTTTTCCCGGCGCGCCTGCCGCACCCGGCGACCGACCTGCGCGATCAGCGCCCGGGCGTCGGCATCGCTGCCGGTGGCAAGCGTGGCAAGCTCAGTCATCGCCCGGAATATGCGGTTCGACCATTGCGCGGATATCGGCAGGCGGAGCCTGCTTGCGGAACTGGTCGGCGGTGATGAAGACGCAGGTAAACCGGCCCTGGAAACAGGTTCTGTCATCCTGCACACCATCCACCCTGAAGGTGATGGAGGTTTCCCCCAGCCGCGACGGCCAGACATGGCAGCACAGCATGTGGCGCGGCGTGACCGGTGCCCGGAAATCCATTTCCAGCCGCACGAACGGTGTGCCGACGTTGCGGTCCAGTTCAAGCTGGTAAAACCCGTCGCCGCCCAGATTGACCACCCACCAGGCGTTGATCGCATCCAGCGCGAACCACGGCAGACGTCCGGTATAGGCGATCCTTGCCGGATCGCAATCGCCCCACGTAACGCGTATTTCATGCACCATCGCGGTGTCCGGACGGGCCTGCATCCTAGTAGGTTTCCACGTGATAGCGCCCGGCTTCGCGCATCGTGTCGCGCAAACCTGTCCAGGGCTGGCCGATGCTGCCGGCGATATCGGTAAGCGCCTGTTCGACGCCCGCTTCCATGCCGCGCAGTCCGCAGATGTAGATATGGGTTTTCGGGTCCACCAGCAGGTCCGCCACCTTGGCGCGCTCGGCCAGGATACGATCCTGCACATATTCTTTCTTGCCGTGGCGCGAATAGACAAGGTGCTGATCCAGCAACTCGCGCGGCACTTTTGACAGCGGCCCGAAATACGGCAGGCTTTCAGGCGCGCGCGCACCGAAAAACATCGTCATGCCGCCGGATTTGCCGCCCACCGTGCGCTGGCGCCGCATGGTGAAGGCGCGCATCGGCGCCGCCCCGGTTCCGGTGCAGATCATCAGCAGCCGCGCCTCGGGGTCGCCCGGCAGCAGGAAGGTCGCGCCGAACGGGCCGGTGATCCGCAACTCCGCGCCTTTTTCAAGGTCGCAGATGTAGTTGGAGCACAGTCCGTTTTCTTCGCGCTTCACGGTCAGCGAAAGGTTGTTGTATTGCGCGCGTTCCCCGTCGCGCGGGCTGGAAATCGAGTAAAGCCGCGGCAGATGCGGGCGGCCCTGGGCGTCGGTTCCCGGTGGGATAACCCCGATCGACTGGCCCTCCAGCACCGCGAACGGCAGCCCTTCTAGATCAAGGATGATGTGGCGCACATCATGGCCCGGGTCATCGGTCAGCCGGTAATTGCCTTGCACCCGCGCCACCGCCGGTTTTCCGATGGTATAGGTGTTGATTGCCGGTTTGGCGGCACTTGCAGGCGCGCGCGCCTTGCCGCCTGCCCCCTGGTGCGCCTCTGCCAGCAGCGCCGCCATCTCGGCGTCCAGCGCTTCCAGTCCGGTCGACGCCTCGTCGGTGCCAAGATCCTCCTGGTCGGGCAATTCTTCCCAGCCGTACTGGTCTTCCAGCGAATAGGGCTTTGCCACCACGCGCCATTCGTCGATGGATCCGGTCGGGCAGACGGGAATGCAATCCATGCAGGAATTGCAGATGTCGGGGTTCACGACGACATTGGTGTCGTCATGCTCAATCGCACCGATCGGGCAGGTCATCTCGCATGTGTAGCAACGGATGCAGATCTCGGGGTCGATCAGGTGCTGTTTCAGTGGCATGTTCATTCCGTTACCGGGCATCGCGGGCTTCCCTGTTGTCCTACGCCATATGCAGCTTGACGTATTCAAACTCTCCCGGCTTGTTGTCGATGCCCACCTTCGGCGGCGCGATCCAGCCGGCGAATTTGCCCGGCTCATAGCACGGCACCATCAGCGACTGGATAAAGGCGCCGTCCTCGCTGGTCGGCAACCAGTCCTTGACGCCCTTGTCCCAGGCTTCCTGGCTGATCAGATTGCCGTCCGGATCGGCCTTGATCGCCGAGAACACGCCGATCTGACGATGGAACGCCTCGTCCGGCATCTTCATCTCGAACTCGATCCCCGCCTTGGCAATGGACTTGTTCCAGCGCCCGACACCGCCGGCGGCGTCACGAACATAGTCGTCGCGCAGGCGCATGTTGATCGCCGTCAGCGCGGGCACTTCCTCTGCCGCGATAACGCCATCCCTGATTGTGCGCACCACGTAGGTATCATTGGTCAGCCGGTGGTCGTCGTCGATCCGCAATTCCATGAACCGCCCCTTGATGCCGGAATTGAATGCGTTGGCGGCGTTGGTCGACACTTCCTGCCCGAACAGATCCAGCGACAGGGAATAGTGAAGGTTCAGCTTTTTCTGGATCGTCGGCAGGTCGATCACCCCAAGATCGCGGATCTTGTCGATGTCGTAGGGATCGCTGATGCCCGCCCTGGTCATCGCCTCGCAGGTTGCCTGAATGATGCGCCCGACGCCGGTTTCGCCGACGAACATGTGATGCGCCTCTTCCGTCAGCATGAACCGGCAGGTTCGGCTAAGCGGGTCGAACCCGGATTGCGCCAGCGATTCCAGCTGCATCTTGCCGTCGCGATCGGTGAAATAGGTGAACATGAAGAATGACAGCCAGTCGGGCGTTTCCTCGTTGAACGCCCCCAGCATCCTTGGCGCTTCCTCGCTACCGGAAGATCGGATCAGCAGATCGTCGGCCTCTTCGCGGCCATCCTTGCCGAAATATTTCTGCAGCAGGTAAACCATCGCCCACAGGTGCCGGCCCTCTTCGACATTGACCTGAAACAGGTTGCGCATGTCGTAAAGCGAGGGCGCGGTCAGCCCCAGGAAACGCTGCTGTTCGACCGAACCCGGCTCGGTGTCGCCCTGGATGACAATCAGCCGTTTCAGCATGTTGCGGTATTCGCCGGGGACTTCCTGCCAGGCCAGATCGCCGGCATGTTCGCCCATCGGGATGCGGCGATCCTCGACCTGCGGGGCCAGCAGGATACCCCAGCGGTATTCCGGCATCTTGACGTAGTCGAACTTGGCCCAGCCCTTTGGGTCAACACTTACGGCGGTGCGCAGGTACACCATGCTGTCCTGAAAGTTCTGCGGGATCAGGTCATTCCACCAGTTGATATAGCCGGGGTGCCATTTTTCCAGCGCTTTCAGAACCTTGCGATCTTCGCTAAGGCCAACGTTGTTGGGGATCTGGGTGTCGTAGCTGACATTGATGAGGTCGAGCATTTCGGTCTCCTTATCGGGGCTGCGTGAATTCACGCACATTTCGGTTCATGTAGGGTGTGTGCTTGCATGCACCGCTACACGCGTTCCATGTTGTATCTGCCGCGCACCCCGGTGCCGTAGCTTTGCAGCGCGCCATCTGCACCCACGGCGTTGGGGCGGTTGAATATCCAGTTCTGCCAGGCGGTCAGCCGGCCGAAAATGCGGGTTTCCATGGTTTCGGGCCCGGCAAACCGCAGGTTCGCCTCCATCCCTGTCATTGCATCCGGGCTGAAGCTGGCGCGTTCTTCCATGAAGATCCGGATCTCGTCGTCCCAGTCGATATCATCCAGGATCATTGTCACAAGGCCAAGCTCGTCGGCGGAGTCCGCCTCCAGCGCCTCATTCTGCCGGTCGCGCAGGACATCGACCTGCCCGGGTTCGCCCAGAAACCGGGTTTGCAGGCGCGTCAACCCGTTGGCCATCGGGTAGGGGCCGAAATTCGCCCCGTTCAGGGTAATGGCGGCGGTCGGGCGATTGTCGCCCTCGAACTCATCCTCCATCATGTAGCTGCGATCCACCGCGAACAGCAGTTCCGCAAGGACACCGCTGAAACACGACCCGTGTTCGACCAGCGCCACCATCGAACGAGAGGTCACGTCGATCCGTTTCAGGATACGTTTCCAGTACTGGCGCACCTCGTTGGCCAGCCAGTGGTCGGCCTCGCCTTCCAGCACTGCCTCGTGCGCGGCCAGCTTTTCGGCGTCGCCCTGGGTGCGGAACACCAGCAGCCCGGCCTCCATCTCGTTGAGACGCAGATGCAGGATCGCGTCGTCCAGCTCGCGCGCCAGCCGCAGCATATAGGCCTGATCGCCCTCGGCCTGAAACGCGGTCATATCGGCGGGTGCGTCGGTCTCCGGCCCGTGCAGCGTGATCGTGGCGCGGCGATTGCCCCGGTCCACCGCAACCTCGACCAGCGAATAGGTCAGCGACCCGTCGGCGTCGACGGCTTTGGTCAGCGGCCCCAGACCGATGCCCGCCGCGACATCCGGCTTGGCAGAGGCGTCGGCGAATTCGCGGGCGCGTTCCTGCACCGTAGCGTCGAATTTCGAGTTTGCCACGACTTCGTCGACCAGCCGCCATTCGACCGCGCGCTTGCCCTTCACGCCCTCTTCGGTGGAACAGAAGATATCGGCGCGGTCCCTGCGCACGCGGCGCTTGTCGGTCACCCGGGTCAGCCCGCCGGTGCCGGGCAGCACCGCCAGCAGCGGCACCTCCGGCAGCGCCACCGAGGACGTGCTGTCATCGGTCAGCATGATGTGGTTGCAGGCCAGCGCCAGTTCGTATCCGCCGCCCGCGCAGGCCCCCTTCACGGCGGCGATGTATTTCTGGCCGCTGTCAGCCTCTGCGGCCTCATAGGTGTTGCGGGTTTCATTGGTGAACTTGCAGAAATTCACCTTGTGGCTGTGCGCCGCGCCGCCCAGCATGCGGATATTGGCCCCGGCACAGAACACCCGGTCCTTGGCCGATTGCAGGACCACGACCTTGACCTCGGGATGTTCGAACCGCATCCGCTGCACCACGTCGGCCAATTCGATATCGACACCCAGATCGTAGGAATTCAGCTTCAACTGATAGCCATCGAACAGCCCCGCATCCTCGTCGACATCCATGAAAAGATTGGCGACCGGTCCATCATATTCGACGCGCCAGTGGCGATAGCGCGAGGGGTCGGTCTGAAAGTCTATGACCTTGTTCATGGGTCGGATCCTGTGCGGCATCTGGGTGGTTCACCTTAACGACCGGATCGTCACGGGTAAATGAAATATGCAAGATATTGCCGGAATATGCATCAAAATCTCGACCCAACGCCGGTCGTACTGCGACATTTATGCATTATATTGCGCAATCTGGGATTTCTTCAGATCCTCAAGCGCCCGCCGTACCGGCTCTACGTCCTGTCCCAGAATCACCGGCGCCGCCGTTTCCGCCAGATGCGCCAGCGCAAGGTCGCACAGCCTGACCGCCGCCGCGGGACGGTCCATCCTTGCCTTCAGCCGCGCGTTTGCAAACTGGATCAGCGCCTGAACGAACGCGCGTGCGCCGCTATTGGGGGCACAGGCCATCCAGACCGGTTCCAATACCTCGTGCGCTTCCCAGAAATACCCCGCCTGCAGATATCGCAGCCCGGTCTGAAACGCATCCGACGCCGCCAGCGCATCAGCGTCCATCCCGGCCCGGGCCGTCGCGCGAACCGCGTCGAATGCGCCTTCGGGATGGCGCGGCGTCGCACCCGGAACATATGGATACGGCGGCAGTCCGTCAGACAGCGTCATCCCGCCAGAACATCCGCCGCTTCGATCCGTTCCAGCCGCTGGGTGAATTCGGATACCGCGTCCAGCACGGCCTGCCGCTGATCGACGAACGGCGCGTGCCGGCAATCGTCCAGAATCACGGTGTCTACCGGCGCGTAGGAACGGGTCTCGATCTCGGTCACATGCGCCAGCGTTCCATATTGGTCCTCGCGCCCCTGAATCGCCAGAACGGGGATCCGCAGGTAGTCGATCACGTCGGCCACGTTCCAGTCCCTGAAATCGGGATGCAGCCAGCCTTCGTTCCAGCCGCGAAACGCAATATCCGGGTTGCGGTGGTATTTGGCCATGCGCGCGCGCAGGTCGCCGGTTTCATAGGCGGCTTTCGCGCGCGCGATCTCGGCCAGCCCCGAGTCTTCGGTGAAGAACAGCGGTGCCATCAGGACCAGCCCGCGCACCCGGTGGTCGATCACGCTGCCCGCGTAGATCGCGGCAATCGTCGCACCTTCGCTGTGCCCCATCAGGATACCGCGCCGGAAACCGATGGCATTCAGCACCTCGGGCAAGATCACGGTTGCCTCGCGCGTCATGTAATCCGGCGGGCGGGGCAGATCGCAGGGGTTGGACTGGCCATATCCGGCGCGCGAATAGGCGCAGACGCCGAACCCGGTCGCCCCGACCAGCGCATGCGGAAAATCGCGCCACAGCGCGGTACAGCCCAACCCCTCGTGCAGCAGCAGAATCGTCGGGGCCGTGTCCGGTGCTGGCCCGAAACAGCTGTATTCCAGTTCTTTGCCCGCAGCCGTCAGGCGACCGTCCGGTTTCCAGCCCATCACGCACCCTCGCGCAATTTGAACCGCTGGATCTTGCCGGTCGCGGTTTTCGGCAGGTCATCGACCACCTCGACCCAGCGCGGATATTTCCATACGCCGATCCTGTCCTTGACATGGTCGGCCAGCCCGCTCAGCGCCGCCTTGTCCTGCCCGGACTTCAACACCACGAAGGCCTTGGGCTTTTCCAGCCCGTCATCGTCGCGATGCGCCACCACCGCCGCTTCCAGCACCGCCGGATGGGTGACCAGCGCCTGTTCCACTTCGAACGGGCTGACCCAGATGCCAGAGACCTTGAACATGTCATCCGTGCGCCCGCAGTAGATCATCCGTCCGTTTTCGTTCATCACATACTTGTCGCCGGTGCGGGTCCATTCGCCCTCGAACGTGGTGCGCGACTTGGCACGCTGGTTCCAGTAATCCGCCGCCGCCGACCCGCCGCGCACCAGCAATTCGCCCACCTCGCCGGGGCCGGGCGCAGCCCCTGTTTCATCGACCAGACGCACATCGTATCCCGGCACCGCGGTGCCGGACGTGCCATATTCGACATCGCCGGGGGCATTGGACAGGAAGATGTGCAGCATCTCGGTAGAGCCGACACCGTCCATGATATCGACACCCCACAGCGCACGCCATTTCTCGCCAATCTCGGCCGGCAGCGCCTCGCCTGCCGAAATGCAGGTGTGCAGGGGGGCATCCGGACGCCCGGCGTCCTGATCCCAATTGTGCAGCATTGCGGCGTAAAGCGTTGGCACACCGCAGTAGATCGTCGGCTTTTCAACCCGCAGGATGTCCGACACGACATCCGGAGTCGGGCGGCCGTTGAACAGGATCGCCGTTGCCCCGACGGACATCGGGAACGACATGCCGTTGCCCAGCCCATAGGCAAAGAACAGTTTCGCGGCGGAATACACGGTATCGGATTCGGATATCCGCAATACCTGCGCACCATAGGTGTCACAGGTGGTCTTCAGCGCCTGATGAACGTGGCGCACGCCTTTCGGCTGACCGGTCGAGCCAGAGGAATACAGCCAGAATGCCACCTCGTCGCCCGAACAGGATGTGGTCGGCAGGCTGTCCGCGCCGGCGACGAAATCGGCGTAGCTGACCGTGCACCCGGCTGCGTCGCCGCCGATCACCACGATCCTGCGCAGATCCGGGCAGTCTTGTGCCACCGGCAGAACGGTTGCCGCCAGTTCCGCCGAAACAAAGGCAATCGCGGCGCGGCTGTCCGTCAGGATGGCGCGGTACACCTCGCCGGGCAACAGCGTATTCAGCGGCACCGGAACGACGCCCGCCTTCAGCGCACCCCAGAAGATCGCCGGGAATTCCACCTGGTCCAGAACGAACATCGCGGCGCGTTCCTCGCGCGCGATCCCGGCGCGGCGCAGCGCACCGGCCACACTGCCGGCGGCGTCGGCCAGCTTGCCATAGGTCAGGCTGCGCTTCTGCCCTGCCGCCTCGCGAAAGGCGACCTTGCCGGACCGGCCCTCGTCGATATGGCGGTCAACGAACCAGCTTGCTGCATTTCCGTCTGTCGGCATAGTCATCCCTCCCGTCGAATGTCAGGTCAGCCCCAACAGCCGCGCCGCGTTGCCCTTGATGATGTCGGCGCGCAACTCGTCCTTGATGGCGATCTTCGCGAAATCCGACAGCCAGCGTTCCGGCGTGATCATCGGCCAGTCCGACCCGAACAGCACCTTCTTGCGCAGGATGGAGTTGCAATATTTCACCAGGATATCGGGGAAATACTTCGGGCTCCAGCCGGACAGGTCAATGTAGACATTGGGCTTGTGCTGCGCCACGGCCAACGCCTCTTCCTGCCAGGGAAAGCTGGGATGCGCGAGGATGATCTTCATGTCCGGGAAATCCACCGCGACATCATCCATGTACATCGGGTTGGAATATTTCAGCCGCATCCCGTTGCCCGCCGGCATGCCCGATCCAACCCCGGTCTGCCCGGTGTGGAACAGCGCGATCCCGCCGCTTTCGGCGATCGCCTCGTACAGCCCGTATGCCATCCGGTCATTGGGATAGAAGCCCTGCATCGTCGGGTGGAACTTGAACCCCTTGATGCCGAAATCCCGGATCAGCCGCCGCGCCTCGCGTGCGCCGATCTTGCCCTTGTGCGGGTCGATGCTGGCGAACGGGATCAGGACATCGCTGTTCTCGGCGGCCAGTTCGGCAACCTCTTCGTTCTTGTAACGGCGATAGCCGGTCTCGCGTTCGGCATCGACGGGAAAGATCACCGCCGCAATGTTCTGAGCGCGGTAATGCGCGGCGGTTTCCGGGATCGTCGGCGGATGTTTCCAGGGCGCACCGAAATAAGAGGCCATCGTCGCCTGAAGATCGTCATAGCCGTCATCGGCGTGACAGCCGCACGGTTCTTCGGCATGGGTGTGGATGTCTATGGCACTGATCTTGTCGAGATCAATCATGGCACGTTCCCTGTTATCAATATGGTGGCCGGATCGGCATCGTCATACAGCCGGTCCAGCAGGTCCGCGCGCCGGGTCAGCAGCTTGCGGAAATTGAGATTGCCCTTCGCGGTGATCTCGCCCTCGGCGATCTGCGGCGGTTCCGCAAGGATCAGGGCGCGCGCGATGCGGGTGGAAGACCCGGTGCCGATGGGCGCCAGCGCGCGGCGGATGTCGGCAGCGGCCCCGACACTCCAGAGCGCGCCCGGATCCGCCGCCGCCACAGCCGCGCGCAGTGCAGGCGAAGGCACGATCATCACGCCGATTTCGGACCGGTCCGCGCCCGTGACGATCACATCGCCCGCCAGCGGCCCCAGCGCGCCCAGCACATCCAGGCGCAGATTGGCAGCCCGCACCCATGTGCCGGTCAGCAGCTTGAATTCTTCCGATATCCGCCCGTCAAACCGCAGGCCAAGGTTGATGTTGTCCGGATCGACGAATTTCATCGCGTCGCCGGTACAGAAATACCCCTCGTCGTCGAACGCGTCGGCGGTCCTGGCCGGATCGTGCAGATAGCCGGCAAAGACGCTGGGCCCGGCCACGCGGACCTCGCAGCGCAGGTCGTCGTCGGGTATCAGTTTCACATCGACGCCGGGCAGCGGCACGCCGACGATGCCGGACCGGTCGGTCGGCTCGTGCTGAAGGATCGCGGCGGGCGCGGTTTCGGTCAGGCCCCAGCTTGAGGTGAACAGGGGCATCTCGCCGCGCACCTCGCGCGCCATCGCTTCCAGATCCGCCCAGACATCCTGCGGCAGGCTGGCGCCCGAATAGAACAGCATGTCCAGTTCTTCGAAATAGGCGCGCCGCAGCGCCTTGTCCTCGCGCATCACGTCGCGCAGCTTGGCAAAGCCGACCGGCACATTGAAAGTGATCGTGCCGGTTTTCAGCCGCAGGTTCTCTATCGTCCTGTCCACCAGACCGGGCACAGGCTTGCCGCTGTCGACATAAAGGGCCCCGCCATTGGCCAGCATCATGTTGAAATTATGCGACCCGCCGAACACGTGGTTCCAGGGCAGCCAGTCGACGATACGCGGTGGCCGGGTTTTCAGGAACGGCAGCGCCTGCGCGATCTGCGTCTGGTTGGTGCACAGCATCCGATGCGTGGTCAGCACGCCCTTGGGCGCCGATGTCGATCCTGACGTCATCAGGATCTTGGCCACTGTGTCGGCGCCGACAGCGGCATGCGCCGCGCTGATATCGCCGCCCTGACGGATCAGTTCGTCCACGCTCAACTCGCCCGTGCCCGGGTTTCGGCTGACAAGCTTGTGCGTCCCGGCAAACGCCTCGCGCTGGAAAACCCCTTCCAGCGCCGCGCCGTCCTCGGCATAGATCAGACCGGGCCGCGTCAGGCCGGCGACAAAATCAAGCTGCGGGCGCGCAGCCGGGATCAGCGCGTATTGCTCTGCCACCGGCACCAGCGGAATTCCGACATACTGCGCTGCCAGCGCCAGCAGGCCATGATCGACACCATTGCCGGAAATCACCATGACCGGCCGGTCCGGCCCCAGCCCAAGACCCAGCAATCCGCCCGCCAGCGCGCGCGCCGTATCGCGGGCCGAACTGTAGGTCACCTCGCGCCAGCCCGCACCGGACCGCTCGGCCAGGAACACGGCGTCCGGTGTCGCCTGCGCCCAGTGATCCAGCCAGTCGGTCGTGCGCATGGCGACCTTGCCCAGCGGCTGGCGTGCCCGCAGGATGATCGCGCCGTCGGCGCGATCCTCGCGCGTTACGTCATGGGGCAGGTACAGCGACTGCGTCATCGGTCTTTTCCTTTGCACCATTGCGTTCGATCAATTGCAGCGCCGCCACCACGATCCCGCGCTGCGCATTGCTGAGGCCGACGGTCATGCGGGCGTCATGCTCGCGCACCGCCGCCGTTGCCGCGGCGTGCACCTTTGCGCCGGGCTCGGTCAGATGCAGCGCATAGGCGCGGCGATCGTCGGTGGCGCGGGTACGGGTAATCAGCCCTGCCCGCTCAAGCTCGTCCAGCAACTGCACGATGTTGGGCCGTTCGATTGCCAGTGCGTCGGCCAGTTGCGACTGGCGCAGCCCGGTGTTGGCGGCAATCACCGACAACAGCGAAAACGTCACCATCCGCAGGCCGAACGGCCGCAGCGTCGCATTCACATCCGCCTGAATTGCGTTCAAAGCCCGCTTCACGCTGTAGCCGGTAAACTCGCGCAGGCACCGGTCGATATCCGCCATCAGCGAAACCTCGGCTTGCGTTTTTCCAGAAACGCCGCCAGCCCTTCGCGTGCATCCGGGCTGGTCTGCGACAGCGCCGCGCACAGGCTTTCGGTAAACAGCCCGTCCTGCGTCGACATGTTGCCGATCCGTGCAATCGCCTGGATCATGAAATAATTCGACAAGGGCGCGTTGCCCGCGATCTGGGTTGCCAGTTCGCGCGCCATGGCCAGCGCCTCGCCCTCGCCCACCACGTAATGCGCCAGTCCCAGCGCCAGGCCGTCTTCGGCGTTGTACTTGCGCCCGGTCAGCATCATTTCGGTCATCCGGTCCGGCCCCAGGATGCGCCCGACCCGCACCGTGGCACCGCCGCCGACGAATATGCCCCGCCGTCCCTCTGGCAGTTGAAAGATCACCGAGGGCTCGGCAATGCGCACATGGGTCGACGCGGCAATTTCCAGCCCGCCGCCAATGACCGCACCGAACATCGCAGAGATCACCGGCAGACCGCCGAATTGAATCTGATCCATGATGCGGTGCCAGCCGCGCGAATGATACACGCCCTCTTCGGCGGTGCGTTCGACATGTTCGGACAGATCAAGCCCGGAACAGTAATGCCCCGCCGTCCCGGTCAGAATCACAACCCTGACACCCTTTGGCGGGGCGTCGAAGAACGCGGCAAGCTCTGCCAGCAGCGCATCGGACATCGCGTTGCGCTTGTCCGGACGGTTCATCGTCAGCGTTGCAACCGCGCCGTCGAGTTCAATATCGACCAAAGCCATCCGCGTCACCGTGGCGGCAGGCGCACCGCGCCGTCAAGGCGGATGACCGTGCCGTTCAGATAGGGGTTCTCCACGATATCGCCGACCAGCCGGCCAAATTCGGCAGGCAGGCCAAGCCGGGCCGGAAACGGGATGTTGGCGATGATCTGCGCGGTGGTTTCCTCGGGCAGGCTTTCCATCATCGGAGTGTTGAACAGGCCCGGCGCAATCGCCATGACACGAATGCCGGGCCGGGCGAATTCGCGCGCCGCCGGCAGACACATCGACGCAATCGCGCCTTTCGAGGCGGCATAGGCCGACTGGCCCAGTTGCCCGTCCTCGTAGGCCGCCGACGAGGTGTTGACGATCACGCCCCGCTCGCCGCTGTCCAGCGCCGGCAGGTCCATCATCGCCTGCGCGGCATATGTCATCACGTTGTAGGTGCCGATCAGGTTGACCTCGATGGTCTTGCGAAACACCGGGATAGAGGTCTTGCCTTCGCGCCCGACGATGCGCGCCGCAAGGCCGATACCGGCGCAGCTTACCGCGATCCTTGGCGCCTGTCCGAACCGCGCCATGGCCGATGTGACACCCGCCGCCACCTGTTCGGCGTCGCTGACATCGCAGTGCTGGCTGTAGCCGCCGATATCGGCAGCGACCTGTGCGGCCCGGTCGGCATCGAAATCAAGGATCGCAACCTGCGCGCCCTTGGCGGCCAGAAAGCGCGCGGTCGCCTCGCCCAGCCCGCTGGCGCCACCCGTGACCAGCGCCACGGTTCCCTCGATCTGCATGTCGTTTTCCTCCGTATTTCGTTATTGTTCATATCTGTTATGTTTCATATTTAAAACCTGTCAGGACTGCCTCACCATGGGATCAGCAGCAGCGTGATCGCCGGAAAGGCCACCAGCAGCGCCACCCGCACCAGATCGGACGCCACAAAGAACAGCACCGCCTTGTAGGTTTCCGTCATCCGGGTTTCGCGGTCCATCGCGTTGATGATGAACAGGTTCATGCCCACGGGCGGGGTGATCAGCCCGACCTCGACCACGATCAGCACCAGAATGCCGAACCAGATCGCGACCTGTTCGGTGTTGATCCGGTTCAGCGCGCCCCTGGTGACGCCACGCAGTTCCAGCGCGCGAATCTGGTCGCGCGTCAGTTCCGCCCCGTCGGCCAGCGCCGCCTTGATCCCGGCCAGCATGTCGGGCGCGACATCGACCCCTTTGGCCAGCGCCGCGGCGGCCCGGTCCGCGTGCAGTTCGGCCATGCTGACCATGCCGAAATCCAGCCCCTGCATCATCGGCCAGAAGATCGGGATCGTCAGCAGGATCATCGACAGGCTGTCCATCAGGCAGCCCAGCAACAGATAGAACACCAGTACGAAGATCAGCACCACCCACGGGTTCAGCCCCTGATCCACCACCCAGCCGGCAATTTCCTGCGGCACCTGGGTCAGCGCCAGAAAGCCGTTGTAGAACGCGGCCCCCAGCACGATGAAAAAGATCATCCCGGTCGAACGCGCGGTGACGATGAAGCTTTCACCAAGCGTTGCGCGCGTCAGCCCGCCGTTCAGCAGGGCAATCGCGCCGGTGCCGAACGCGCCCACGGCAGCGCCCTCGGTCGGAGTGAACCAGCCCAGGTAGATCCCGCCCACGACAAGGCCGAACACCAGCAGCACCGGCCAGACGTCGATCAGCGCCCTTATCCGCTCGCCATAGGCCACGCGCGGGCGGATGCCTGCGGATTTGGGGAACAGCCGCACGTAGATCGAGATCACCACGACATAGCCCAGGGCCGCCAGAATACCGGGGATGAATGCGGCCAGAAACAGCTTGGCGATGTTCTGTTCGGTCAGGATCGCATAGATCACCAGCACCACCGAGGGCGGGATCAGGATGCCCAGTGTGCCGCCCGCTGCCAGCGTCGCGGTCGAAAACCCGCCGGCATAGCCGTATTTGCGCAATTCGGGCAGGGCGACGCGACTCATCGTTGCGGCGGTGGCCAGCGATGACCCGCAGATCGCGCCAAACCCGGCGCAGGCCCCGACTGCCGCCATCGCAACCCCGCCCCGGCGATGACCCAGCCAGCTTTCCGCCGCCTTGAACAACGCCTGTGACATGCCGCCCAGCGTCGCGAAATGCCCCATCAGCAGGAACATCGGCACGATCGACAGCGAATAGCTGGAGAATATGCCAAAGGTCTCGGATTTCAGCCGTCCGAACGGCACATCGGTTCCGCCGGTGACCAGCACCAGCCCGACCAGACCGGCCACGAACATCGCCAGCCCGATCGGCACGCGCAGGAATATCAGGATCAGCAGGCCGGGAAACGACAGCGCGCCGATGGCAAAGTCGCTCAATGTCCCGCCCCCAGATCGGCGGGCAGGATGTCACGCCCGCCTAGGATTTCGCGCACCCGCACCAGCGCCAGGTAGACCGCGACAACCGCCGCCACGACCGCACCCGTCAGGCTAAGCGCATAGGCCCACCAGACCGGGAACTCGATCAGAAAGGTGGTCTGGCCGGACCTGACCTTGCTGAACATTCCGCTGGAATGCTGTACCGCGATCAGCACCAGAACGGCGGCGAACACCAGATCGGTCAGCACTCGCAACAGCCGGTTCGCGCGCGCGGACATCATGTTGGTGAACACATCGACCGACGCATGGCCGCCGGTCATCTGGCACAGCGGCAGAAATGCGAAAATGGAAAAGGCGACACCCGCCTCGATCAGTTCGAAATCGCCGTTGATCGGGCCGATCCCAAGGCCCAGCGCCCAAGAGGCAAACCCCGGCACGAGCCCCTGTATCAGGTCGGAATGCAGCATGCCGTTCAGGCTGCGCCCGATGACCGACAGGCAGGTCAGCAGGATCAGCGCGGTCAGCATTGCGCCGCCAAGATACGCCATCAGGCGCGATAGTTTCAGGAAAAACAGATACATCGCCGCCCCCTGTCGCAGTGCAGGAAACGGGCCGCCGTCCTGTCGGGCGGCGGCCCGCCGTCGATCAGTGGTTGGCGGTATATTCAGCCATCAGCGCCCGCGCCTCGTCGATCAGCGCCTGACCGTCGATGCCCTTCCCGGCCATATCCGCAATCCATGTGTCATAGATCGGCTGCACGATCGGCAGCCATTCGGTTTTCGCGGTCTCGGCACTGACAGTGATGATGTTGTTGCCCAGTTCAACCGCGATCGCGCGGGCCGGACCATCGGCATCGGACTGCGTGCCGCCGGCGAACACCGAGAAATCCAGACCGGAATTCTTGTCGACAACCGCTTTCAGATCGTCCGGCAGGCTTTCGTACTTGGCCTTGTTCATCGCCAGAACGAAAGTCAGGTTGTACAGCGCCGGCCCTTCGAATTCGGTGTGATTTTCGACAAGTTCCGGCACTTTCAGCGCCGCCGTCACTTCCCACGGAATCGTGGTGCCGTCGATGACACCCTTGGACAGCGCCTCTGACACGGCTGGCACTGGCATGCCGACCGGGGTCGCGCCGGTCAGTTCCAGCAGTTGGTTCACAAGACGCGAGCCGCCGCGGATCTTCATGCCGTTCAGATCGGCGGGCACCTCGACCGGGTCGGCGGTGTGGAACATGCCCGGACCATGCACCCAGGTCCCGACGATATGCACGTCCTTGAATTCAGTGTCCTTCATGTGGGATTCGAACATCTTCCAGTAGGCGTAGGACGCCGCGCGCGCGTCCTCGACCATGAAGGGCAGTTCGAACACTTCGGTGCTGGGAAAGCGGCCCGGGGTATAGCCGACCACCGTCCAGACAACATCGGCCACGCCGTCAATCGCCTGATCCAGCAATTCGGGTGGCTTGCCACCAAGCTGCATCGACGGAAAGCGGTCAATCTTGATGCGCCCGCCGGAATCACGCTCGATATTGTCGGCCCAGACATCCAGTACCAGCTTTGGCACATTGGCCTGTGCCGGAAGAAACTGATGCAGTTTCAACGTCACGTCCTGTGCGTAGGCGCCCGTGGCGGCAATCGCTGCGACGGCAGCCCCGCCGATCAGGCCCAGCAGCGTTCTACGATTATTCATTTGGTGTCCTCCCATAGACCCAGGTTGACGAGCCTTCCGGCCCGCCGGTTATATGCCACGACGCGCCCGGCACGGTCTGCCCTGGCCCTGCATCGTCGCAAATCCTCCACTTGTTATGAAGCATAACTATTATAAAATGTCATCATATTTTTCATCCGCCCCGCCGGGCCCGGAATCCGGTGCGGATCCGCCCGTGGCGCGCCTCACTCTGCATCCGGCTGTCGGGCGGGGTGCGCGTCGGCAAAGGCGGGCAGCGCCTCGCAGGCGGCGTGAATGGCGCGCAGGCGCGGCATCGCGGACAAGTCGACATTGAACCGCGCCGCAGAAAAAACCTGCGGCACCAGATAGATATCGGCCATTCCGGGCGTGTCGCCAAAACAGAACCGCGCCGCCGGGCGCCGCGCCAGCAGCGCCTCGCACGCGGCCAGCCCGTCACCGATCCAGCGTTGGCACCAGGCGTTCTTTGCGTCCGGGCCGGCGCCGAATTCCTCGGCAAGATATTGCAGCACGCGCAGGTTTTGCAGCGGATGAATGTCACAGCCGATGGCGGCGCAGAACGCACGGACATCGGCGCGCAGCATCGTATCCTGCGGCAGAAGCGGCGGTTCGGGATAGGTTTCGTCCAGCCATTCCAGAATCGCAGGCGACTGGGTCAGCACATGCCCGTCGACTTCGAATGCCGGGACCAGCATCTGCGGGTTCAGCGCCTTGTACGCATCGCCCTTCTGCTGGCCGCCGTCGCGCAACAGATGCACCGGGTGGAACCGGCTTTCCAGCCGCTTGAGGTTCAGCGCGATACGGCAACGGTAACTGCTGGAAGAGCGGAAGTATCCGTGAAACTCTATCATTCTTCCCCCGGGTTTTCGTGTCCCCTGCATCATGCATGATGGCGTTTGCACCAGCCGTCAAACCCAAATCTTCCGCGCCCTGCAACCGGGACGGGCCGCTGCCGGCCCCGCCTAACCCAGACAGGCCAAATACAGCGCGCGCATGTTTTCCGGTGTCAGCTTTACCGGGTTGCCGCCGCAGGTTGGGTCCTGCAAGGCCTCTGTCACCAGCTGGTCCAGGCGGTCATCGACGACCCCCATCGCCCGCAGATTATCCGGCACGTTCAGCGTGGCGCGCAAGTCCATCACGAAGTCCACGAACCCGTCATAGCCGCCGTCAATCCCCAGATAGGCCGCCGCCCGCGCCAGCCGGTCCTGGATCGCGGGCCGGTTCATCGCCAGCACCATCGGCATCACCACCGCATTGGTCATGCCGTGATGGGTGCCGTAATGCGCGCCGACCGGATGCGATACCGAATGGATCGCCCCAAGCCCCTTCTGAAACGCCACCGCCCCCATGGATGCCGCCGCCATCATATGCGCGCGCGCCTCCAGGTCGCTGCCGTCGGCAAATGCGCGCGGCAGATATTCTTTGACCAGCCGCAGACCTTCCAGCGCGATGCCCTGGCTCATCGGGTGATAGAACGGCGAGCAGAATGCCTCCAGGCAATGGGCGAAAGCGTCCATGCCGGTGCCTGCCGTGATCACCGCCGGCATGCCCACGGTCAGTTCCGGGTCCGCGATCACCACGCGGGGCAGCACCTTGGGGTGAAAGATGATCTTTTTCATATGGGTCTGCGAGTTCGTGATCACGGACGCGCGGCCAACCTCGGACCCGGTGCCTGCCGTGGTCGGCACCGCCACGATCGGTGCAATCGCATCAGCATCGGCGCGGGTCCACCAATCGCCGACATCCTCGAAATCCCAGACCGGGCGGGTCTGCCCGGCCATGAAGGCGACCATCTTGCCAAGGTCCAGCCCCGACCCGCCGCCAAAAGCGACCACTCCGTCGTGCCCACCGGCCCGGAAGACGGCGATCCCGGCATCCATGTTGACGTCGGTCGGGTTTGGGTCGACCTCTGCAAACATCGCCCGCCCCAGTCCCGCCGACTCCAGCAGATCCAGCGTCGCCGTGGTGATCGGCAGGCCCGCAAGCCCCCGGTCGGTCACCAGCAGGGGCCGCGACATGCCCGCCGCGGCGCAGGCCTCGGCAATTTCGGAAATCCGCCCGGCGCCAAACCGGATAGCGGTTGGATAGGACCAGTTGGCAGTCAGATTCATGGGCTCAACCCTTTTTCAATAAACAGGAATTCGCTTGGGCAAGGGTGTGATGGCCGATCACTGAAAACCCCTCGCCCGCCAGTCATCGGCCCAGTTGCCGATGATCGCAAGCATTTCCTTGCGGCGTGTCATTTGCTCAGCTCCGCTCGAAACCGCGAAACAGTTCCCAGTCGGTGACGCGGCGGTCATGTTCTGCCTGTTCCCATTCGGCAGCATGGACGTAGTGATCGACCACATCGTCGCCAAAGGCGGCGCGCAGCATCGCCGATTTCTTCAGCGCCCTGGCCGCATCGCGCAACGTGCCGGGGATTTCGCGTGCCCGTTTCGCGGAATATCCGTCACCGGTGAATTCCGGCTCCAGGTCAAGCTTGCCCTCGATCCCGGCCAGCCCGGCGGCAATCTGTGCGGCAAAGGCAAGGTAGGGGTTCAGGTCGGCCCCGCCGACCCGGTTCTCGATGCGGATGGCCTTTGTGCCCTCTCCGACCAGCCGATACCCGGCGGTGCGGTTGTCGCGGCTCCAGATTGCCCTGGTCGGCGCGAATGTTCCGGCAACGAAACGCTTGTAGCTGTTGATGTTGGGCGCCAGAAACGCCGTCACCTCGCCGGCATGCGCCAGCAGTCCGGCCACGTAGTGCCGCATCATTTCCGACATGCCGTACTCGGCATCGGGATCCAGGAATTTCGCCACCTTGCCGTCCGCGGACCACAGCGACTGGTGTATATGGCTGGATGATCCGGCGGCCTTGTCATTGTATTTCGCCATGAAGGTCACCGCCTGCCCCTGTCCCCAGGCGATTTCCTTGACCCCGTTCTTTGTGATCGTGTGATTGTCCGCGGCCGACAAGGCATCGGCATATTTCACGTTGATCTCTTCCTGCCCGGCCCAGGCTTCGCCCTTGGAACATTCCACCGGGATCCCTGCACCATACAACCCGTTGCGGATGGCGCGCATCACGCCTTCCTCTTTCGTGGTCTGGAACAGGTGGTAGTCCTCGTTATAGGCGCTCACCGGTTGCAGGTTGCGGTAGGCGTGGCCATGCGCATCCTCAAAGCTTTGCCGGAACAGGTAGAACTCCAGCTCCGAGGCCATCATCGCCGACAGCCCCATATCCGCCAGCCGTGCGATCTGGCGTTTCAGGATGGCGCGTGGCGACACGGCAATCTCATGGTGGCCGTGATGATCCAGGACATCGCACAGCACCAGCGCCGCGCCCTCCTGCCACGGAATCCGGCGCAATGTCGCCAGATCGGATTTCATCATGTAATCGCCGTAGCCCTGCGCCCAACTCGCCGATTTGTAGCCGGGCACCGGCTCCATCTC
>JAJDOB010000053.1 GCA_022340385.1 Rhodobacter sp. | reverse complement strand
GGGTGCAATGTCTCAGCCAGCCTATGTGATCGACGAAATGATCTCTGCAAAGACCATCGCGGCACGGATCGAGGATCTGGCGCGCGAGATTCACGACGCCTTCAAGGGCACCGACAAACTTGTCGTCATCGGGCTGCTGCGCGGATCTTTCGTGTTCATCGCCGATCTGGTGCGCGAACTGGATCTGCCGGTCGAGGTCGATTTTCTGGAAGCGTCGTCCTACGGCGACTCTATGGAATCAAGCCGCGAGGTGCGGATACTGAAAGACCTGCGCGGCGAGATCGGCGGACGCGATGTGCTGCTGGTCGAGGATATCGTCGACACCGGTTTTACCCTGAGCCATGTGATCGAACTGCTGAAGACAAGGGCGCCGAAGCGGCTGGAAACCATCGCGCTGCTGGACAAGCCCTCGCGCCGCGAAGTCGAGGTGACGGCCACCTGGACCGGGTTCAGGATACCGGACGAATTCGTCGTCGGCTACGGCATCGACTATGCCCAGCGGAACCGCAACCTGCCCTATATCGGCAAGGTACGGTTTCTGGACAAGGACTAGCCGCCGGCCTTGCCCGGCAGTTCGCCGACCATTGCCGCGCCCGCCGCCATCGCACCGGCGTCCAGCACCGTCGCAAGATAGTCGCAATCCGCGCTGTAATCGTCGCCCGGTTTGGACCGCTCCAGCGCCGCCAGGCACCAGGCCCAACCCCGGGCCGGGTCAAGCCAGCCCTCTTCGCCCTCGATCAGTTCATAGGCCAGATTGACGGCGGCCTGGGCATTGCCGGCCTCGGCGGCCATCTTGTACAGCGCCATCGCCGCCAGGCTGTCCTGCCCGACGCCATAGCCATTGCTGTACATCGCGCCCAGATTGCTGAGCGCGGACACCTCGCCCAGCGATGCCGACTGCCAGAACAGATACAGCGCATAGCCATAATCCTCGTCCACGGCCTCGCCCTTTTGATAGAAACGGCCCAGGTTGTTCATCGCCACCGGGTTGCCAAGGTCGACCGCCCGTTCGTAAAGTTCGGCCGCGGTCCGCAGATCGACCTCTCCGCCCAGCCCGTGTTCATGAAGATTGGCGCGGTTGTTGATCGAATGCGGATAATCCAGCGCCACCGCGCGGTCGTAATATTCGATGGCGCGGGCATAGTCGGACGGAATGCCTTCGCGGCCATCGGCATACAGAAGCCCCAGATTGTGCAACGCCTTGTCGAAATCCTGCGCGGCGGCTTTTTCAAACCATTCCACCGCCTTGGCAGCATCGCGTTCGACGCCGTTGCCGTCGTCATAGGCATCGCCCAGCAGGTTTTGCGCCACCGGATTTCCGGCCTCGGCGGCAGGTCGCAAAACCTGCAGCGCCGTGGCATAGTCACCGTCGATATAGACCAGGCGCGCGGCGGCGACCTCTTCGTCGCTTTGCGCCGCAATCGGTGTTGCAATCAACGCCACAAAGGCAAAAGCCATGAATATCCGCAGCACGTGCGATCCCTCCCTCATTGCGCCCCTTGCCGGGCGATATGGCATCAGCCTAACGACATCGGCTGAGCGTGCAAGCACCGAGGGGGCAAGGACGCGATGAACCCGCTTCGGTTGCTGCGAATGGCGCGCTGGGCGCGCCGGCCACCATCCGAAGCACGGGTCCGGCTGGTGCTGGGGGTCATTCTGCTGTGTCTGATCGTTTTCGGCTATGAATGGCTGTTTGGCTGGCCAGAGTGGCTGACGCCCAACAGCGTGCCGCGCGGGCGCATCGGGCGCTGATCAAGCCGCACCTGCAAGGGCTGCGTGTTTCTGCGCCATCGCCGCCACGAGATAGGTGCAAACGGCGCGAATCCGCGGCACATCCGCAAGATCGGCGTGGCTTGCGACCCAGATATCGACCGACAGATCCGGCATGTCGACCTGATCGCGGATCAGGCGGGGATCGCCGTCGCCCAGAATACAAGGAAGAATAGCCCGGCCAAGCCCCGCAGCCGCCATTTCTCGCAGGGTGACAAAGCTGTCGGCGGCCCCCACCAAACTGTCGGGCGCGACATGGTCCTGCAACCACAGCGCGGGGCGCGAACGCGCAAGCGCCCCGGTCGGGCCCAGCCAAAGCCTGGGTGCATCGGGCGCGCAGTAGACCGCAAAGCCAAGCCGCGCCGCGACCTCGCCCTGCAGATCATCGGGCAATGCCACGGCGGGGCGCACGGTGACCTCGGCATGCAGGCGCGCCAGATCGACATGGGCATTGGAACAGATAAGGTCGACGCGCAGATCGCTGGCGGTCCTTCGCAATCCGGCGATCATTGCGGGCAACAGATTGTGGCAGAACGTATCGGTCGAGGTGACACGCACCACACCGCTGAGCGGCGCCTGCGCGCCCTCGATGATCCGGTCGACGGTCAGAATCGCGGCTTCGACCTCGCGCGCGGCCTCGATGATGCGGCCCTGATCATGCGCCACCGAATAGCCGCGCGGCGTCTTTTCGAAAATCGGATGCTCGTATCGCGATTCAAAGGCCGCAATCCGCCGAAGCACCGTGGCGTGATTGACCCCCAGCACGCGCGCCGCCGCCGAAACAGAGCCATTCTGCGCCACTGCCAGCACAAATCGAAGATCGTCCCAATTGTCTTTGTGCATAACTGAACAGCACCTTTGCATAAATGGCGACTGGTTCTTGGTTTTTACACAGCTACGATATGCGGGCCAATCACTTTTCAGGGAGTACCGATCATGGCATACAACCATAACGTCTTACTGGGCCTTGTGGCCGCCGCGTTTACCGCAACTGCCGCCCTTGCCGGAAGCCACACCTCCGGCCAGGCGGAAAAAGCCGTCAAGGCGCGCAAGGCGCACATGGGGCTGAATGCGTTCAATCTTGGCATCCTTGGCGCGATGGCCAAGGGCGAAGTCGAATTCAACGCCGATGTGGCGCAGGGTGCCGCCAATGACCTGGCGGCGCTGGCGATGATGAGCCAGGCATCCTATTGGCCCGAAGGGTCATCCAGCGACGACATGGAAGGCACTCGGGCGCTTCCTGTTGCATGGACCGACATGGCCGGCATCATCGAAAAGGCGCAGGCGTTGGGTGCCGCGACAACGGCGATGGCCGCGGCAGCTGGCACGCTTGAAGGTGTGCAGGCCGCGATCGGCCCGGTCGGTGCCGCATGTGGCGCCTGTCACAAGGTTTACCGCAAGCCCGACAGTTAAGCCGGGAAGTGGTGAAGGCACTATTCAGATGGGCCGCCGCCCTGGCATTGGTCGGGACGGCGGTATTCTGGTGGGTGACGCGGCCGGTGATGCTGGACGCGGGCGCGCTTGCCGGGCTGACGCCGGATTTGGCGGCGGGCGAGCAGGTATTCTACGCGGGCGGCTGCGCGGCGTGCCACGCCGCCCCCGACGCCAGCGGTGACGCCAGGCTGACGCTGTCGGGGGGGCAGGCCTTTCCCAGCCCGTTCGGCACGTTTCGCGCCCCCAACATTTCATCCGACCCCGATCATGGCATCGGCGGCTGGTCCGCGCTTGACCTTGCCAACGCGATGAAGAACGGCGTGTCGCCCGAGGGGCAGCATTACTTCCCGGCCTTCCCGTACACGTCCTATGCCAAGGCACAGCTTTCCGACATCGTGTCGCTGCATGCGTTTCTGGCCACCCTGCCCGCCTCGACCGAGCCAAGCAAACCGCACGAGGTCGGGTTTCCCTTCAACATCCGCCGTTCGCTTGGTGGCTGGAAGCGGCTGTTTCTTGGCGATGCCTGGGTCGTTGCCGGCGACCTGACCGCGCAGGAGACCCGCGGCCGCTATCTGGCAGAGGCATTGGGCCATTGCGGCGAATGTCATACTCCGCGCAACGTTCTGGGCGGGTTGCAGTTCAGCCAATGGCTGGGCGGCGCGCCCGATCCGTCGGGCAAGGGGCGCGTGCCGAACATCACACCGGGCAAGCTGTTGTGGTCAGAGGCGGATATTGCCGAATACCTGAAATCGGGTTTCACGCCGGAATTCGACACCGCAGGCGGGCACATGGTGGCCGTGGTCGAGAACACTGCGCATCTGACGCCCGAGGATCGCGCCGCGATCGCGGCCTATGTCAAGCGGGTGATGCCGGTGCAATAGCCGGTCAGGCCAGCATTTCGCGCGCCTGGGCCGCCCGCGCCCGCAGACTTCCGGTCAGCAGCCCGACATCGCCGGCCACGGCGATCAGCGTCGCCCCCATGTCGCGGTATCGGCCCAGTTGCGTCGGATCCATGCAAAACATCGCGACGGGTTTGCCCGCGGCCCGGGTGCGCGCCATCACATGGGCGATGGCCTCGACCACCTCGGGTGCGCCAGGGTTGCCGAGATGGCCCATGTCGGCCGCCAGATCCGAGGGGCCGACAAACACGCAATCAACCCCCTCGGTTGCCGCGATCGCGTCGATATTGTCGACCGCCGTCCGGCTTTCGGCCTGCACCATCAGGCAGATCTGGTCGTTGGCGGTGTGCATGTAGTCGGGTTCTGCGCCATAGCCGCTGGCGCGCACCACGCCTGCCGCCAGCCCGCGATTTCCCTCAGGTGGATAGCGCAGGGCGCGCGCGGCAATCGCCGCCTGTTCGCCGCTGTCCACCATCGGCACAAGGATGGTTTGCGCGCCGATATCCAGCGCGCGCTTGATCACCCAGGGGTCGCCCACAGGCACGCGAACCACAGCCGGACAGCCGACCGAGGCAAGGGCAACCAGTTGATCGCGGATCAGCGCGGTGCCGCTAGGCCCGTGTTCGCCGTCGATCAGGCACCAGTCATAGCCGGCGCGTCCGGCAATCTCGGCCACAATCGGACTGGCAAGATCGAGAAACGCGCCGATCTGCATCTGGCCAGCGGCAAGTTTCGCCTTGATCGGGTTCTGTGGGGCGGGCATGTGGCATCTCCGGCAGCGTTATGGGTCGGCGTATGAGACCGCCTGCGCCGCCGGATTGAAAGTGCAAAATTCAATGCCGGGCGTCAGGCAATGTCACGCCCGTGCCCGGGATCGTGCCTGGACGTCTGCCCGGATCGAAGGCGCCGCAACCCGACTGGCCAGCCCGGCAGGCAAATCCCGCTCGAACCCAGCGCCCGCGCCCGCGCCCCGGTCCCAAGCTTGAACCGCGCAAGCCCCGGCGCCGTTTCCGTGTCAAGCATGCCAAGATCCAGCCGCCGGCGTCCCAGATCGGCAAAATGCAGCATCGCGCGCCAAAGCAGCAGGTTATGCGCCGAGTTCGCCCGTCCGGCGTCCGAGGTCCAGCCGATCTGATACGTCACCCCGGGGGCATGATCGAGAAACAGCATCGCCGCGACGGTCTTGCCATCGCGGTGCGCGCTGAGCATGACCCGCCCGTCCCGTCCCCAGGCGCGCGCAAAGCCGCCGGGCAAGGCGCGGTAGCCGCGCGCGCGCTGTTGCGCGATGTCCCTGGCGATCAGCCAGTCCAGACTGGCTGGTTCGGGCTGGCAGACGGTGATGCGCAGCCCCGCGGCCTCTGCCCGCACCAGCCGGTTGCGCCATTTTCCGTGCAGGCGGCGGCGCAAGGTTTCGCGATCCGGTGTCAGCGCTAGTTCGGCCACATGCACCGGCGTCATCAGCGGCACCAACCCCGCGACCGGCCGGTCCGGGCTGGCCAGCAACACCCCGCCCCCCGGCAAGGTTCGCCGGATCAGGCGCATTGTCGCGCGTTCGCCCGCGGCATCGACGGCGCATTGCCAGACCGGGCCGCGCGCCAGATATCCGACCCGAAGGACGCGCCCGAAATCGCGGCATATCACTTGCGCCAGCGCGCGCTGGCCATTGTCGGAAATCTCGGCGCGGTGCACCTGCGCGCCCATCGCCGCCATCGCCGCGCCATAGGCCCAGCCGTGTTGCAGTGCACAGGCCCCGGGCGGCAGCGCCGCGTCCCATTCAGCCCGTGTCATCGCGTCCCAGCGGATTTCCATATCCGGGATTAACGCAATTCTAACCTAAATTTGTGTTAATCCGGGAATGCCAAAGACCAGGCCCGTACTGGGTGTCCGCGCCCCCCCGCCCCGGCCAACGATCTGGGCCGCGATCCTGATTGCCGTTGCATTGGCCGCCGCCTGGCTGGCGGTCATGCTTTGCGGTTCGCTAATTCTGGCATAGCGCCAGCTGCGCAATCGGCCGGTTCGCAACCCAACGCATATCAGGTCGCCCGGATAGTCGACGTTGTTTCAGGCCGCGCAATCAAGTCTGTTCCTGACTGCACGGCCCGACAGAGGAACCCCCGGCTGTCAGCGATACAGCAGCGATTTTCCGTCATGGAACAGGTGCACCTTGCCCGGATCCGCCGTCAGGCGCACGGTGTTGCCGCGCAGGTCGGCGTGGATGCCCGGCAGCTTGGCGATGACCGGGTCACGCCCCTCTTCGGCGACGAAATACAGCACCGTGACCTCGCCCAAAGCCTCGAGGATGTTCACCGTGCCGTCGTAGATCCAGGCGTCGGTCTTAGATTCGACCAGATCCTCGGGGCGCACGCCGACGTTGACCTTCAGCCCCATGTCGGCGTCGGTGGTCGCGACATCCGACTCTGCGGTTCCGCCGCCGTCCAGCCGGACCGTTGTCCTGGCGCCGGTCTTGATGACCTCGCCGGGCAGCAGGTTCATCGCCGGTGAACCGATGAACTGCGCGACGAACTCGTTTTCCGGGCGTTCGTACAATTGCAGCGGGCTGCCGACCTGGGCAATGCCCTTGTTGGCCAGCACCACGATACGGGACGCCAGCGTCATCGCCTCGACCTGATCGTGGGTCACGTAGATCATCGTCGACTCTGGCATCGATTCCTTCAGCTGCGCAATCTCGATCCGGGTGGCGACACGCAGGGCGGCGTCGAGGTTGGAAAGCGGTTCATCGAACAGATAGACCTTGGGATCGCGCACGATGGACCGGCCGATCGCCACACGCTGGCGCTGCCCGCCCGACAGCGCCTTGGGCAGGCGGTCGAGATAGTCGTCCAGTTGCAGGATCCGGGCGGCCTTGGTCACCGCCGCGTCGATCTCTTGCGGGGTCTTCTTGGCGATCTTCAGCGCGAAGGACATGTTGTCGCGCACCGTCATGTGCGGATAAAGCGCATAGGACTGGAACACCATCGCGATGCCGCGCTGTGCGGGGGGCACGTCATTGACCACCTGCCCGTCGATTTCCAGCGTGCCGCCGGTGATCTTTTCCAGCCCGGCCACCATGCGCAGCAGCGTGGACTTGCCGCATCCTGACGGGCCGACGAACACGATCAGTTCGCCGGTCTTGATGTCGAGGTTGATGTCCTTCAAAACCTCGACCGTGCCGCCATATTTCTTGCCGATATTGGTCAGCTTGAGCTCGGCCATTCTTAAGACTCCTCGCTTGTGTCTTGCTGGCCAAACCAGGCCTGCCAGGGGGCCAATGTATCGTCATCGGCGGTCGTAAAAGGTGCGGTCGTGTCCTGCGTCCATTGACCCGGAGGCCGGACCAGCGGCTGCCGGTTCGGGCCGAGGTTGAAGGCGCAGAACATGCGGGTGCCGTCGGATTCGCGGATCAGCGACAGGTAGTCATCGCGCGCTTCGTGCACGGTCATGCTGCCTTTGGCCAGGACCGGGTGGTGGGCGCGAAAATGCAGCATCGCACGGTAGAACTGCAACGTGCTGTCGGGGTCGGTGACCTGCCCCAAGGCGGCGCGGCCCAGATGTTCCATCGCCACCGGCAACCAGGGTTTGCCCTCGGTAAAGCCGCCGCTTTGATTGTCCTGCACCCAGACCATCGGCGTGCGACAGCCGTCGCGGCCCTTGAACTTGGGCCAGAACCGGATGCCATAGGGATCCTGCAACGCATCATAGGGCACGTAGGCCTCTGTCAGGCCCAGTTCCTCGCCCTGATACAGGCAGACCGATCCGCGCAGGCATAACAGCAGCGCCGCGTAGACCCGCGCGCCCGGTTCGTCCAGCGACCAGCGCGAGACGTGGCGCATCACGTCATGGTTGGAAAACGCCCAGCAGGCCCAGCTGTCGCTGCCGATCCGCTCGAACCTTTCAAGAACGTCGGCAAATCTTGTGCCGGTGGGGGCGGCGGCGGACAGGAAATCGAAGGAATAGCACATGTGCACCTTGTCGCCGCCGCTGGTGTATTCGGCCTGAATCTCGGCGCCGCGCTGGCTGTCGCCGACTTCGCCGACGGCGGTCGAGCCCGGGAATTCATCAAGCAGCGCGCGGAATTTCCGAAGAAAATCAAGGTTTTCCGGGCGGTTCTTGTCGTAAAGGTGGTTCTGCCAGTTATAGGGGTTGACCGAGGGCGCTATGGTATCGTTGCGCTCGTCGGGTTCCAGCGCGGGATTGTCGCGCAACTGCTCGTCGTGGAAATAGAAATTGATCGTGTCGAGCCGGAATCCGTCGACGCCGCGTTCCAGCCAGAACCGCACGACACTCAGCAGTTCCTGCTGTACCTCGGGATTGTGCAGGTTCAGGTCGGGCTGTTCGCGCAGAAAGTTATGCAGATAATACTGCATGCGCTCGCCGTCCCATTCCCAGGCAGAGCCGCCAAAGATCGACAGCCAATTGTTGGGCGGGCTGCCGTCGGGTTTGGCATCGGCCCAGACATACCAGTCAGAGCGGGCATTGTCGGCAGAGTTGCGGCTTTCGTTGAACCAGGGGTGCTGGTCGCTGGTATGCGACAGCACGAGGTCGATCAGCACCTTGAGGCCCAGCTCATGCGCGCGTTCGATCAGCGCGTCAAAGTCGTGCAATGTGCCGAACATCGGGTCGACATCGCGGTAATCGCTGACGTCATAGCCGAAATCCAGCATCGGCGAGCGAAAGAACGGCGAGATCCAGATCGCATCGACGCCAAGCTCTGCCACATGCGGCAGACGATGGATGATGCCGGAGAGATCGCCGATTCCGTCGCCATTGCTGTCCTGAAAGCTGCGCGGATAGATCTGGTAGATCACCGCGCCGCGCCACCAGTCGGCATCGACCGGCGTTTCGGCTTTGCGTTCCACCATTGGATCCAGCAGGTTCATTTCACCGACCCTGCCAGCAGGCCGCGGACCAGGTATTTCTGCATCGCGAAGAACACCACCAACGGCACCGCGATCGAGACGAAAGCCGCCGTGGCCAGGATTTCCCAGTTGCCGCCGCGCGTGCCCAGCAATTCGACAATCGCGTTGGTCATCACGGTGGTCTCGCCGGTGGCGTCGATCAGGAACACCTTGGCGACCAGCAGATCGTTCCAGGTCCACAGGAACTGAAAGATCGCAAAACTGGCCAGCGCCGGAAAGCTGAGCGGCAGGATGATCTTGACGAAAATCTGGAAATCCGTGGCCCCGTCGACCTTGGCGTTCTCGATGATATCGCGCGGCAGGCCGACCATGTAATTGCGCAGCAGGTAGATCGCCAGCGGCAGCCCGAACCCGGTATGGGCCAGCCAGACGCCCAGATATCCCTTGCCGATGCCGATCTGCAGATGCAGCTTCAGCAACGGGATCAGCGCCAGTTGCAGCGGCACCACCAGCAGGCCGACGATGATCGCGATCAGCAATGCGCGACCGGCAAAATCCATCCAGGCCAGCGCATAGGCCGCGAATGCCGCCACCAGGATCGGAATGATCGTCGCCGGGATCGTGACCGTCAGTGTACTGAAAAACGCATTCGCCATGCTGTCGGTGGTCTGTGCGCCCTCGACCGTGCCGGTCGAAAGCCCGAAGGCGACCGACAGCAGTATCAGCAACCCGACCCCGCCAACCGGCGGCACCACATTGGAAATCGCACCGCCGTATCCGCGGGTCAGATAGCGCAGCAGGAACCAGAACAACGCCGCCGCGATGCCAAAGATCACAAGCCGCTTGGCCACATCCTTGCCCAGCACGGCGTCATAGTTTCTCAGCGTGAATTCCGGCGGGATTTCCGACGTGACGAACACGCGCTGCCCGCGGCTGCCGGTAAACTTTTCGCCGTTCTGCATCCGGTAATCGCCATTGGCCTCGACGGTAATGCTGCCGCCCTTGCCCAACTCGGCCGACTCTCCGGGACGAAAGGCGTCGATGGCGCGCGACGAGATGCCGTAGACGCTGATCTCGGACTGATCGCGCTGGTTCTCGGTGAACAGATTGCCCTCGATCACGTACAGCCCGCCGGTTTCAACTTGGGTGTCGGGGTCCGCGGTGCGAAGCGTCAGGTTCTGAACGCTCGGGAACATCGCCTTCCACCAGCCGGAAGTGGCGATCTGGTCGGCGGTCCGGAACGAACTGACCAGCAGGCCGACGGTCGGGAACAACCACAGGAACACCAGCAGCGCGACGCAGATATGCACTGCCCATGTCAGCGAAGACTTTGAACCGGCGATATTATCCATAGCTTGCTTCCTTCGGGTCGCGGGCCATCACCGCATTTCCTTGCGGGCGTTATAGACGTTCCAGACAAGGATCGGCGTCACCATCAGCATAATGATCATCGCGCTGGCAGAGCCGACGCCCCAGTCGTTGGAGCGAAACAGCTTGTCGTACATGTAATTGGCCAGCACCTGCGTTTCCCACTGGCCGTTGGTCATCGCGAACACGATGTCGAAGATCTTCAGCACGACCAGCGTGATCGTCGTCCAGACCACCACGATCGTGCCCATGATCTGCGGCACCTTGATCTTGAAGAATATCTGGAACGGATTGGCGCCGTCGATGATCGCGGCCTCGATGGTTTCTTCGGGAATGCCGCGCAGGGCCGCCGACAGGATGACCATGGCAAACCCGGTCTGGATCCAGACCAGAACGACCATCAGGAAGAAATTGTTCCACAGCGGCAGGGTCAGCCAGGTCTGCGGTTCGGTGCCGCCCAGCCACAGGTAGATGGCATTCAGCACACCGATCTGTTCGACATCGGCGGGCCGCGCCTCGTACACCAGCTTCCAGATCACGCCCGCGCCGACGAAACTGATCGCCATCGGCATGAAGATCAGCGATTTCGCCAGGTTGCCCCAGCTGATCCGGTCGGTCAGTTGCGCGGCCAGCAGGCCGAAACCGGTGGCGGCGGCCGGCACGATCAGCAACCACAGGAAGTTGTTGCGCACGGCCTCCCAGAATTTCGGCTCGCTGAACATCTGGGAATAATTGGCCAGCCCGACGAATGCGCCATCCTGCGTACGGTCGGTCACGCTGAGGCGCAGCGTCTCGACCACCGGGTAGGCCAGGTACAGACCCAGCGCGAAAACCGCCGGAAACAGGAACAGCCACGGGCGAATGAGGTTGGCGCGGTTGATGTTGCGGCCGATATTGGGGCCGCGGGCCGGAAAGATCACCTTGTCCAGCAACATGTTGGAAAAATAGAAATACCCGATACAGCCACCGACGCCGATCACAATAGTCAACAGTCCCTGCATAGCCGGATGCATGTGCTGTCCTCCATTCGTTAGGTTGGGTTGGGTCGGACCGGCGGGTATTCAAAAACCGGGTGGGTT
>JAJDOB010000002.1 GCA_022340385.1 Rhodobacter sp. | reverse complement strand
CGCGAAAAGGCCGCCGAACAGGTCTACAGCGAACTTGGTCGCTACAAGGGGCTGAAGGCCGCAAACCCTGACCTCAAGATCGGTGTGGCCGGTTGTGTCGCCCAGGCCGAGGGCGCCGAGATCATGCGGCGCCAGCCGATGGTCGATCTTGTCGTTGGCCCGCAAAGCTATCACCGTCTGCCAGAACTGGAAGCCCGGGTGCAGGGCGGCGAGAAAGCGCTCGACACCGATTTCCCCGACGAGGACAAGTTCGAACATCTGAATGCCCGCCCGAAAGCTGCACGCGGCCCCACCGCATTCCTGACGGTACAGGAGGGTTGCGACAAGTTCTGCGCCTTCTGCGTCGTGCCCTATACGCGCGGGGCCGAGGCCTCGCGCCCGGTGCAGCGTGTGCTGGACGAGGCGCGCGATCTTGTCGAGCGCGGCGTCCGGGAGATCACCCTGCTTGGGCAGAACGTGAACGCGTATCACGGCCAGGGCGATGGCGGTGACTGGTCGCTGGCGCGGCTGATCCGGGCCCTGAGCGACATCGACGGTCTGGAACGGATCCGGTTTACCACCAGCCACCCGAATGACATGTCCGATGACCTGATCGCCGCGCATGGCAATTGCGCCAAGCTGATGCCCTACCTGCATTTGCCGGTGCAATCTGGCAGCAACCGGGTGCTGAAGGCGATGAACCGCAAACACACGGCCGAAGAATACATCCGCCTGATCGAACGGATACGCGCGGCGCGCCCCGACATCCTGATTTCGGGCGACTTCATCGTCGGGTTCCCGGGCGAGACCGAGGCGGATTTCGCCGACACGCTGGCGCTTGTCGAGGCGGTGCAATACGGCCAGTGCTACTCGTTCAGATATTCGCCGCGTCCGGGCACCCCCGCCGCGGAACGCGCGCTGGTCGATGCTGATATGGCGAGCGACCGGTTGGCGCGGCTACAGGCGTTGCTGACCCAGCAACAGCGCGCCATTCAGGATTCCATGATCGGGCGCGATGTTGCCGTACTGTTCGAACGCGGTGGCCGGCTGCCCGGCCAGATGGTCGGCAAGTCGGAATATCTGCATGCGGTGCATGTTGCGGCCCCCGACATCAAGGTGGGCGATTTGCGCCGGGTTAGAATCACCGAAAGCAGCGCAAATTCGTTGGGCGGCGTTCTGCTCGACGCCTGACCGACGCCGTGCTGCCGGTCGGGGCCGCGCGGACCGGCCCGGCACCCTGTGGACAGGTGCCCGATTTTTCCGGGATTCCGGATGCTTAGGTGAATTCCCTTGTTCGACGGCGCAAGGGCAGGGCAATTTCGCCACTATATATAGTGAAACCCGCTTCACAATTCCACCAGACTTGCTAAACTTTGCCAGATAAGGGGGGACTTTGCCGATGCCTGCGCATTGGCGGTGCAGTCCATTCAGAACAAAAATGACATCGTAAGAGGACTAAGGCAGTGGCAACAGGAATTACCGGACCCTTGCGCACCCTGATGGCGGCAGCCGCCGCAGCGCTGATCGCCCTTGGATCTGTTGGCGCGCTTCAGGCGCAGGCGAAACAGAAGGGCAAGGAAGTCACCATCGGCGAAAGCTATATTCCCACGATCTGGGTCGATCCGGACGGGTGCGAACACTGGGTGATGGACGACGGCTGGGAGGGGTTCATGACCCCGCATGTCACGCGTCAGGGCATCCCGGTCTGCCGGCGTGGCAACACCTGCGCGGTGATGAATTCCGACCAGCTGTTCAAGACAAACAGCTATCGCATCAGCGGCGCCGGCAAGGCCGCGCTGGCGAAGTTTTTCGAAAACGCCGGTGCGACCAGCTATATCATCGTCGGTCACACCGACAGCCGGGCCAGTGACGAATACAACATGCGGCTTTCGGTGGCCCGCGCCAACGCGGTCGCGGCCGTGGCACAGTCGGTCGGTGCGCGCATTGCCGACGTGCGCGGCTACGGCGAGCGGATGCCGCGCGCCAGCAATCGCTCTGCCGCCGGGATGAGCAAGAATCGCCGGGTCGAAATAATCTGCATCCGCTGAACGCGGAAGAACAACACTGTTTAGGGGGACATGTGAACATGAGATTTCTCAAGGGCGCCGCACTGATTGCGATCACCGCCGGACTTGCCGGTTGCGTCGACGGGCCGGGCGACAACAAGCAGGACAAGACCGTCGATCGCGGGATCGATTCGAAACATCTGAGCGAATTGCAGGCCGGTATCTGGATTGATCCGACCGGCTGCGATCACTGGATCATCGACGACGGTATCGAGGGTTACCTGTCGCAGCGGCTGGACAAATACGGCAAGCCGGTCTGTTCCGGCGCGGCGCCGCCGAACACGGCAATCGGGCCATACAAGGCAGGGTCGAAAGTGTCTGACCCGATTTGACAAGGTTCACGAATTCGCAATTCTGGGCTGCCGGTGGGGACACCGGCGGCCCTTTTCGTGACAAGTTGATGTCATATGCCAATCGCGTCTTGCCCCGCGCCTGCGCAGTTGGCAGGGTCGGCACATTGCAGCGCTAGAAGAAACGGAGTCCGGATTGGCCATCAGCACCCTGCCGCCAGAGGAACTGCACCAGAACGACCATGAGACCTTGCTGGAGTTCCCCGACAACCGGGTGCTGATTGATCTGTGCGGCGAATACGACCGCAACCTTGCCCAGGTCGAGCACAAGCTCGGGGTTCAGATCCTGCGCCGCGGAAACCAGCTGGTCGTGGTGGGCGAACCAGAGATGCGCGATCAGGCGGCGGCGGTATTGCTGGGGCTTTACGGCAAGCTGGAAGCCGGTCGCCCCATCGACGCCGGAGAGATAGACGGCACCATACGTCTGGGCGGATCGGGCGAGGAAACCGGCAGCCGCGACGGCGACCAGATAGAGATGTTCGATGCCGGCCCGGTCGAGATCAAGACGCGCAAGAAAACCGTCCTGCCGCGCACGGCCGCCCAGAAAGCCTATGTCCAGTCCCTGTTCAGCTACGAGCTTGCCTTCGGCATCGGCCCGGCGGGCACCGGCAAGACCTATCTGGCGGTCGCTGTCGGCGTGGCGATGTTCATCGGCGGCCATGTCGACAAGATCATTCTGTCGCGCCCGGCGGTCGAGGCCGGAGAGCGCCTGGGCTTTCTGCCCGGTGACATGAAGGACAAGGTCGATCCGTACATGCAGCCGCTTTACGATGCGCTGAACGACTTTCTGCCCGGCAAACAGGTTGCCAAGCTGATCGAGGACAAGAAGATCGAAATCGCGCCGCTGGCCTTCATGCGCGGGCGCACCCTGTCGAATGCCTTTGTCGTGCTGGACGAGGCGCAGAATGCCACGACCATGCAGATGAAGATGTTCCTGACCCGCCTGGGCGAGGGCAGCCGGATGGTGGTGACCGGGGATCGCACCCAGATCGACCTGCCACGCGGCGTACCCTCGGGTCTGCGCGATGCAGAACGTCTGCTGGGCGGGATAAGGGATATCTCGTTCAACTATTTCACATCCAGGGACGTGGTGCGCCATCATCTGGTGGCCAAGATCATCGAGGCGTATGACGCCGATACTCCGCCAGCGTGAATGCCGCCAAGCGCAGGCTGACTGACGCCTGTATTTTCCCGGCCGAAGATGCGGCCAGTCGCACCGAAAGCGTCAGGAGTTCAGCTTGTCCGTAAACCTTTTCTGAAACGCGGCCGTATCATTGGACCGCGGGAAGGGCATGTCGGGGATATCCAGACCAAGAAAGGCGCAAAGCGGCGCCCATCCATCGCCGATCTTGTAGACCAGCAGCCGTTCCGGCGGCACCTCGCGCCGGACGCGGGCAACATTTGCCTCGTAAGTCGCGATGCAGTGCTCGCGGGTCATCGGTTTGCCGCCAAACACCCGCAGCGAAATCAACTGGCTGCCCGGCACGGTTTCTTCCGTCTCGGTGTCCGCCTGCAACACCCGCAGGATGGTTTTTTCGAAACTGGTCCACCAGCTTTCGGCGCTGCGCCAAGTCAACAGCATCCTGGCGTTGGGGAAATCCGACATCAGCCGCGGCCAGTAATGCGCCGACGGCCAGTCGACGCAGGATCCATAGCCGCCAAGCAATTTGTCCCAATCAGCATCGCCGCTGACGTTAAAATCGCGCCAAACCTGCTTGTGATCGGGATTTGCGACCAGTTCGCGCATGTGATGGCAGGGGCCGACTCCCAGAATGTTCAGCGCCTCGCGCATCGAATCTGTCCCGGTCCGGCCAAAACCGGTGCCAATAACCCGCAAGTCCGCTTTCACATCAAATTCCCCGCGCCCGATCCCCACGGCGCCACCATTGTGCAACCGGGGCTGCGGGTCGAGTCCTAATTGTTGGCTGGTCCCGGGTGTGGATGCTGGGCCAGGACGTTTGAAACCATCATCGAAGTCGAGCGCTGGAAAGGCGCCGAATACGCACGGCGAAGAGAAGTCGGTCTGACGGGACCAAACCAGAAATAAACCGTCAGACCGGAAATGATCAGGTCATGAAATTCGGGGCAGGGTGGCTCGCCTGGGCATTGCCACCCTGCCAGAGCATCGCGCACTCACAAATTCTACAAACATTGCGATGCTCTAACTGTATTGGCCTAGCGCATCCTGACGCCCAGCGATGGCGGTTCGGGCTGCGGGTTCAGCGATACGGCACTGCCGGGCGCGGGCGGTTCTGGCTGCGGATTGAACATCCGGGTATTGAGGCTGAAGCCGCGGGGCGGCTCTGGCTGCGGATTGAACATCCGGGTGTTGAGGCTGAAGCCGCGGGGTGGCTCTGGTTGCGGATTGAATCCGACTTTGGCGGCGTCCGGCACGAAAGCCTGCGCCTTGGCGGGCGGCTGCGGAATCGGGGTTCCCGCAAAGCCGGCGCTGGCGGCAATCGTGGCGACCAGTGCAGCGAAGGCGACAGCCAGACCGATCTTGTCGCATTTGCGCAAAAGCGGGGATTTGGGCATTTTCACTCTCCTGTAGGGTTCTGAATTCTGGTTATGGGTCGCGCCGGCGGGCCGGATGGTTCAAAGGTTTTTCAATTTTCGGACAATGCGCAGCAAATGCTGGACAATTCGGCCCCGATAAGATGGATGGCGCCATGACAATCGACGTGGTTATCGAAACGCCGGAATGGCAAACGGCGGGGCTTGAATCGCTTGCCGAACGGGCCGCCGACGCGACGCTGGCGCATCTGAAACTGGATGGCGCAGCCTTCGAGATCTGCCTGCTGGGGTGCGGCGATGCGCGGATCGCCGCCCTGAACGCTGCGTTCCGCGAAAAACCGCAGGCGACGAATGTGCTGAGCTGGCCGTCAGAAGAGCGCGGCGCCGATGCCCCCGGCGGTGTGCCTGCCGCGCCGGGCGACGTGGAACTGGGCGATATCGCCATCGCCTACCAGACCTGCGCCCGCGAGGCGGCCGAACTGGCCAGGCCATTTGACGCGCATGTGACGCATCTTGTGGTGCATGGCGTGTTGCATCTGTTGGGTTATGATCACATCGACGGGCAAGATGCCGCGTTGATGGAAGGTCTGGAGACTGAAATACTTGCAACTCTGGGTCTTCCGGACCCATATGGAACGTGAAGGGGCGTCATCGCCCCGAAGTGTTGGAAAGGACAGATGGGCGACGCTTCAGGCGGGTCTTCTAGCGCGGCGCATAGCGCGCAGGATCAAACGAGTGACGGGCAACGCGGCTTATTCAGCCGTATTGTAGAAGCCCTGAAACCCACGGCGGGTGATACGCCGGAACTTTCCGAAGATGTCGGACAGGTCAATGGTGCCGCAAGCGCCAGTGCGTCGCTTGGGTTGTTGAACCTGCGCCGCATGCGGGTGGAGGACGTGGCGATACCGAAGGCCGAAATCGTGTCGGTTCCCGTCGAGATCACCAAGGACGAACTCGTCAAGGTGTTCCGTGACAGCGGCCTGACCCGGCTGCCGGTCTATGACGGCACGCTCGATACTCCGATCGGAATGGTGCACCTGAAGGATTTCGCGCTGAACCACGGCTTCAACGGCGGTGGCGGGCGTTATTCGTTGCGCAAGATGCTGCGCCCGTTGCTGTTTGCGCCGCCCTCGATGCCGATCGGTGTGCTGCTTCAGAAAATGCAAAGCCAGCGCATGCACCTCGCGCTGGTGATCGACGAATATGGCGGGGTCGACGGGCTGGTCACGATCGAGGATCTGATCGAACAGGTAATCGGCGAGATCGAGGACGAGCACGACATCGACGAAGGCCAGTACTGGCTGCTGGAAAAGCCTGGATGCTATCTGGCGCAGGCCAGGACTCCGCTGGCCGAATTCGAGGCCGAGATCGGTCTGCAACTGGTCGAGGGCGAAGACGTCGAAGAAATCGACACGCTGGGCGGTCTGGTCTTCATGCTGTCGGGCCGGGTGCCGGCGCGCGGCGAGATGATCCCGCACCCGCTGGGGCCTGAGTTCGAGATTGTCGATGCCGACCCGCGCCGGATCAAGCGTTTGCGGGTGCGCGTGCAGCCGCGCGGCGATGGCTGACACCAGGCGCCCTTACCTGCCGAGCGAGAAAGTGTTGCGCCGGCCGCGCCGGGCGGCACTGGTGGCCGGGCTGTTCGCCGGGTTGGGCCAGGCGCCGGTCGGCTTGCCCTGGGCCACGCTGATCGGGCTTGGCGTCGTCTTTTTTCTGTTCCGCCAGACCAAAACTGTCCGGGCCGCCGGATGGCTGGGCTGGGTCTTCGGGTTTGGCTACTTCGCTGCCACGATGTTCTGGATCGTCGAGCCGTTCCTTGTGGATATCGCACGTCACGGCTGGATGGCCCCGTTCGCGCTGTTCGGACTGGCGGGCGGGCTGGCGATTTTCTGGGGTGCGGCCATGGCGGCGGCGCGCTGGCTTGCACCGCGCGGCTGGGCGGCGGCGCTGGGCTGGGCGGTCTGCCTCAGCCTGGCCGAATTCGCCCGGTCCTATGTCCTGACCGGGTTTCCCTGGGCGCTGATCGGCCATGTCTGGGTCGGATGGGCGCCAATGCAACTGGCCGCCTTCGCCGGCCCGCTCGGGTTGACGTTTCTGACGCTGTTGCTTGCCTCCTTCGCGGTCTTGACGTTCCCGCGGCGAAAGCTGTTTGTAACCGCGGTCCTGCTGCCATTCGCGGTGGTCTACGGGCTGAGCAGTCTTGCGGGCGCGAAACCGGTGGCGCTGTCGGAAAGCGGATTCATGGTGCGGCTGGTTCAGCCGAATGCGCCGCAACATCTGAAATGGCACCCCGATCACGCGCGCGAATTCTTTGCCCGCCAGGTGGAAATGACCGCCGCCAGCGCGCCGGTCCGGCCGGACCTGATCATCTGGCCCGAAACCGCCGTGCCCACGATCCTGAGCCGCGCCGGGCCGGCGTTCGAACAGATCGCCGAAGCGGCGGATGGCACGCCGGTCGTGCTGGGTATCCAGCGGCTGGATTCGGCGCGGGCCTACAATTCGCTGGTCCATATCGATGCCACCGGCGCGGTTGCCGCGGTTTATGACAAGTACCATCTTGTGCCCTTCGGCGAATACGTCCCGCTGGCCTGGGCGATGTCCTACACGCCGCTGGCAAGTTTCGTCGACGAGCACGGCTTTGGCTATTCGGCGGGACCGGGGGCAAGACTGGTCGATCTTGGCGAACTGGGCAAGGTGCTGCCGCTGATCTGCTACGAGGCGATCTTTCCGCAGGATGTGAACGCGGCGCCGACGCGGCCCGACTGGTTGCTTCAGATCACCAATGACGCCTGGTTTGGCCGGATTGCCGGACCCTACCAGCATCTCGCGCAGGCGCGGCTGCGCGCCGTGGAACAGGGGCTGCCGCTGGTGCGGGTTGCCAACACCGGTGTGTCGGCGGTTATCGACGCCAGGGGCAACGTCACGGCCAGGCTGGAATTGGGGCAGACCGGGTTTCTGGATGCGGCATTGCCGGTCGCGCTGCCGCGTACAATCTACGCCAGAACCGGTGATTGGGCCTCGATCCTTGTACTGTTCACACTGCTTTTGCTGCTGTTCGGCCTGCGGTTGCGGTTTCGCCATTGACGCCAAACCGCTCCACGCGTAACGCAACGTCTGGTGTTCTGTCACAACGACTTCCTGGCGTGACAGATTTGAATTTAATGGAGTACTCATGCCCCGTAACAATTATATCTTCACTTCTGAATCCGTTTCAGAGGGTCACCCGGACAAGGTATGCGACCGTATTTCCGATGCCGTGCTGGATGCGTTTCTGGCCGAGGACCCGGTAAGCCGCGTGGGGTGTGAAACTTTCGCAACGACCAATCTTGTGGTTGTTGGCGGCGAAGTGCGCGGCCCCGGCGACGTGATAAGCCGGATCGAGGATATCGCGCGCGACTGTGTCCGCGATATCGGCTATGAACAGGACCGCTTTCACTGGGCAACCATGGAAGTGCGCAACGTCGTGCACGGCCAGTCGGTCGAGATTGCGCAAGGCGTCGATGCCAGCGGCAACAAGGACGAGGGCGCGGGCGATCAGGGCATCATGTTCGGCTATGCCGTGAACGAGACGCCGGACCTGATGCCTGCGCCGATCCAGTACAGCCATGCGATACTTCGCCGGCTGGCGGAGGTGCGCAAACAGGGCATCGAACCGAAACTGGGGCCGGATGCGAAATCGCAACTGACCGTGCGCTATGTCGATGGCGCCCCGGTCGGGGTGGCCTCTTTGGTGCTTTCAACGCAGCACCTCGACCCCGATCTGACAAGCGACGACGTGCGTGCGATCGTCGAGCCCTACATTCACGAAGTCCTGCCCGATGGCTGGATTACAGCCGATACGGTCTGGCATGTGAACCCGACCGGAAAATTCGTGATCGGCGGACCGGACGGGGACGCCGGCCTGACCGGGCGCAAGATCATCGTCGACACTTACGGCGGCGCGGCGCCGCATGGCGGTGGCGCGTTTTCGGGCAAGGATCCGACCAAGGTCGACCGCTCGGCTGCCTATGCGGCGCGCTATCTGGCCAAGAACATCGTTGCGGCCGGAATGGCGCATCGCTGCACGTTGCAGCTTGCCTATGCGATCGGCGTCGCCCGGCCATTGTCGATCTATGCCGATACCCATGGCACCGGCGTGGTCCCGGATGAACAGATCGAGGCCGCGATCGCCAAGGTCATGGATCTGACGCCACGCGGAATTCGCGAGCATCTGCAGATGAACAAGCCGATCTACCAAAGCACGGCTGCCTACGGCCATTTCGGGCGCATGCCCGATGCCGAGGGCGGGTTCAGCTGGGAGGCGACCGATCTGGTCGACGCCCTGAAGAAAGCCGTGTGACGGGCCTGCTGCCCGGACTTGAGTGAACCAAGGCGCGCCCGTCGGGCGCTCCGCATTCGTTGCGCGGTTCCGTACACGCCGCAATGGCGGCAACTGCCGGACTGTTCGCCAGACGCGTGTCGGACCCCGGGCGCGAGGTCGTCTTGCGAACCGGGGACAGACCCGGCATGTGCGGCAGATCCCCCGGCCAGCCTATTGATTTTACAAAGCACCTTGACTTGTCGCTGCGCCGCAGCGATATGTCTCGCATGGACAGCCGCGATCTGCCGCGTGAGCAGAGGGCGATCTTTGTCGCCGAACGCTCGGCTGATCCACTTCAAGTTTCCCAAGATCACGCAGGGGGGGCTGGCGCCATAGCGGCCAGTTGGGCAATCCGGCCCATCGGTAAGGTATGTGCGCAACCCTGAACGCAAAGGGCTGACCGCTTGCGGCGCCCGACTGTTATTTTTGTGCCCCGGCCAGACCGGGGCGAAAGGACCGATCCGATATGGATTTCGATATGCTGGGGCTGTCGCCCCGCCTTGTGGCGAAGCTCGCCGAACTTGGGCTGAAGACGCCAACGCCGATCCAGAAACAAGCCATCCCGCACGCCATGAATGGCCGCGATGTGATGGGACTGGCGCAGACCGGCACCGGCAAGACGGCGGCCTTTGGCCTGCCGCTGATCCACGCGCTGACCACCGCAGGTGTGAAGCCGGAAACCAAGACAGCCCACGGGCTGGTGCTGGCACCGACGCGCGAACTGGCAAAGCAGATTGCCGATAACCTTGCCGATTTCACCCGTGGCTCGCATCTGAAGGTGGCGCTTGTGGTTGGCGGGCAGTCGATCAATCGCCAGATCGAGACGATGAAACGCGGCGCCGACCTGCTGATCGCCACCCCGGGGCGGCTGATCGACCTGATCGACCGGCGCGCGGTATCGCTGTCGGCGACCCGGTTCCTGGTGCTGGACGAGGCCGACCAGATGCTGGATCTCGGCTTTATCCATGCGCTGCGCCGCATCGCGCCGCTGCTGGCGGCAGAGCGCCAGACCATGCTGTTTTCGGCGACGATGCCGAAACAGATGTCGGAACTGGCAAGCGCCTATCTGACAAATCCGGTGCGTGTCGAGGTTTCGCGCCCGGGCCAGACCGCCGACAAGGTGACGCAGGCGGTGCATTATGTCCCCCAGAATGACAAGCAGGATCTGCTGATCAAGCTGCTGGACAAGCATCGCGACGAACTGGCGCTGGTGTTCTCGCGCACAAAGCACGGGGCCGAGCGGCTGAAGAAGAACCTGGAACGGGCCGGATTCTCTGCCGGGTCGATCCATGGCAACAAAAGCCAGGGCCAGCGGGATCGTGCCATCAAGGAGTTCAAATCCGGGCTGATCCGGGTGCTGGTCGCCACCGATGTCGCGGCACGCGGAATCGATATCGACGGGGTCGAATATGTCTACAATTTCGACCTGCCGAATGTGGCCGAGAACTACGTGCACCGGATCGGGCGCACGGCGCGTGCCGGCCGGTCGGGCAAGGCGGTGGCGTTCTGCGCGCCCGCCGAAATGGGCGAATTGAAGGCGATCCAGAAGATCGTCACGCAACCGCTTGAAGTGCTGAGCGGCAGTCCCTGGGCAGAGGAACGCGGTGCAAAGCAGCCTGCGAGCCGTCCGCAGCGGCGGCGTCGTCCGGGCGGCGGTGGCGGCGGCGGCCAGCGGCGGCGTGCCGCCTGAAGCGGCGTCCCACGAACCGGTTTTCTCTTTCCGGATTGCGCATTGGACGCCGCCCGGACGGAAATACTATCAAATTGAGGCGCGCCTTCGGGCGCGCCGCTTTGTTTGCGGGGGGTGTGGCAGAGGTGAGCCCGCTGCCGTACCGGGGTTGACCCTGCAGGCCGGCTTGCGCAAAAGCCGGGGATGAACGATCGACACCCTTCCGGCGCGCCGTGGCGCAATTTCTATGGCCGTTTTCACGGCAAGACGCTGCGCGACAGCCAGAAGGATGCGTTGGAACACGACCTTGACGAGCTGTGCATCGCCGGCGTCGGATGGGACGAAAACCCGGATCGCAAGGTGCTGGACATCGGCGCGCTGTTCGGCGATGCGCCGGTCTGGCTGGAGGTCGGTTTCGGCGGCGGCGAGCATCTGGTGAACCAGGCCTGCGCGCATCCCGGGATCGGGATGATCGGCTGTGAACCTTTCGTGAATGGCGTGGCGATGCTGCTGACCAAACTGCGCCAGGCCACGGCGGGCAATCTGCGCATTCATCCCGGCGATGTGCGCGATCTGTTCGATGTGTTGCCGGATGGCTGCATCGACAAGGCGTTCGTGCTGTACCCCGACCCCTGGCCCAAGAAGCGCCATCACCGGCGGCGATTCGTGACGCCGGAATATCTGGATCCGCTTGCGCGGGTGATGAAAACGGGGGCCGAACTGCGGATGGCGACCGATATTCCGGACTATGTGCGCCAGGCGCTGGAAGAGGTGCCGCGCGCCGGGTTCGACTGGCTGGCAGAGCGGCCCCGGGACTGGCGCCGGCCCTGGGACGGCTGGATCTCCACCCGGTACGAAGAAAAGGCGCTGCGCGAGGGCCGGGAGCCGCATTATCTGACGTTCCGCCGCGTATGAGTGAGGGAATCGGCGGATTTGGGACAGGATGAAGCCGGCGGCTCTTTCCCTTGGGCGAACGGCCCCGTAAACCATTTGCAAATTGCAGGAGACTTGCCCGATGTCTGGCCATGGTGACCCAATTCCGATGACGGCGTGCCGCGCCGGGCCGCTGACCGGCACCGCCGATGTGCCGGGCGACAAGTCGATTTCGCACCGGTCGCTGATCCTGGGCGCGCTGGCGGTCGGCGAGACGCGGATCTCGGGGCTGCTGGAAGGCCAGGACGTGCTGGACACCGCCGCCGCGATGCGCGCCTTCGGGGCAGAGGTCACCGATCATCGAGGCGGCAACTGGTCGGTGCACGGGGTTGGCGTCGGCGGGTTTGCCGAGCCGGAAACCGTGATCGACTGCGGCAATTCCGGCACCGGCGTGCGGCTGATCATGGGTGCGATGGCGACCACGCCGATCACCGCGACATTCACCGGCGATGCCAGCCTGCGCGGGCGCCCGATGGGGCGGATCACCGATCCGCTGGCGCTGTTCGGAGCCCGCGCCCACGGCCGGGAAGGCGGGCGGTTGCCGATGACCATTGTCGGCGCGCGCGCGCCGGTGCCGGTGCGCTACACGCTGCCCGTCGCCTCGGCGCAGGTGAAATCGGCGGTGCTGCTGGCCGGGCTGAACGCCATCGGTCAGACGGTGGTGATCGAGGCAGAGCCGACACGCGATCACACGGAGCGGATGCTGCGCGGATTTGGCGCCGAACTGGAGATCACGGATGGTGACGAAGGCCGGGTGATTACCCTGACCGGCCAGCCCGAACTGCGCCCGCAGGACATCGTGGTGCCGCGCGATCCGTCCTCGGCGGCATTTGCGGTCTGCGCGGCGCTGATCGTCGAGGGGTCGGACGTGCTTGTGCCCGGGATCGGGCTGAACCCGACCCGTGCCGGACTGTTCACCACATTGCAGGAGATGGGCGCGGATCTGGTGTTCGAGAACCGGCGCGAGCAGGGCGGCGAGCCTGTTGCGGATCTACGCGCGCGGTTCTCGCCCGATATACAGGGTATCGAGGTGGCGCCAGAGCGCGCGCCGTCGATGATCGACGAATATCCGATCCTGTCGGTGGTCGCGGCATTTGCGAACGGAAGGACGGTGATGCGTGGCATCTGCGAGTTGCGGGTCAAGGAAAGCGACCGGATCGACGCGATGGCGCGCGGGCTGGAGGCCAACGGCGTGCACATAGAGGAAGACGAAGACACGCTGATCGTGCATGGCATGGGTGCGGGCGGCGTGCCCGGCGGCGGGCGTGCGGCGACACATCTGGATCACCGGATCGCGATGTCGTTCCTGTGCTGCGGACTGGCGGCGCAAAAGCCGGTTTCGATCGACGACGCCGGACCGATCACGACATCCTTCCCGATCTTCGAGCCGCTGATGGCGGGACTGGGGGCGCAGCTTGAGCGCCGGAACGCTTGATGTATCGGGCCGGACAATGAGCGCGCCGGTGTCGGGAAGCTGCCTGTGCGGGCAGGTCCGGCTCCAGGTCGTGGGGCCATTGCGCCCGGTGGTGGCCTGTCACTGCCGGCAGTGCCGCAAGACAAGCGGTCATTTCGTGGCCGCGACCTCGGCCGCGCGCGACACTATCCGGATTACGGGCGAGGTGTCCTGGTACAAGTCCAGCGAAACCGCGCGGCGCGGCTTTTGCGGCACCTGCGGGTCCAGCCTGTTCTGGGACGGCCCCGGCGCCAATCTGTCGATCTCTGCCGGGGTTCTGGACGGCGACACCGGCCTGCGGATGGCGGGCCATATCTTTTGCGCCGACAAGGGCGACTATTATGACATTGGCGACGATCTGCCCCGCGCGGACGGGCGCGACCCCGGGCTGACCACCACGGTGATCTAGCGTCCCGTTATCGGGTGCGCATGCGAACCGCAGGCAGGCAACGGGATTCGGCTGGCGAGTGTCCGGCGGGACCGGTATGTTGGCGCCAACAGGTTTCTTCAGGGCGGGGCACAGGGCGCGTGCAATTCACGGTTGCGATCGACGGGCCGGCAGCAGCGGGCAAGGGCACGATTTCCAAGGCCGTGGCGGCGCATTTCGCGTTTGCCCATCTTGATACCGGGTTGCTGTACCGCGCTGTCGGGCGCCGGGTTCTGGCGGGCGAGGATGCGGTTTCCGCCGCCGCCGATCTGGCCCCCGAGGATCTGGCGCGCGACGATCTGCGCAACGCGCAGGTGGCGCAGGCTGCCTCGAAAGCGGCGGCGCTGCCAGAGGTGCGCGCGGCTCTGGTGGCGTTCCAGCGCGACTTTGCCGCCCGCGATGGTGGCGCGGTGCTGGACGGGCGCGATATCGGCACCGTGATCTGCCCGAACGCACAGGTAAAACTGTATGTGACCGCCTCGGACATCGTGCGTGCAGAGCGGCGGTATATCGAGCTTGTCGCGCGGGACTCCGCCACCACCCGCGCCGGCGTGCTGGCCGATCTGAAGGCCCGCGACGCCCGCGACAGCGAACGTGCGACCGCGCCGCTGAGACCGGCACCCGATGCGGTGGTGCTGGACACCTCGGACATGGATATCGCCGCCGCCGTGCAAGCCGCCATCGCCGTGGTGGAAAAGGCGCGCGGCGATGGCTGAGGCGGGCATGGCGGACCCGGGGCCGCGACCGATCTGGGTTTTTGTCGGCTAATGGCGGGCCGGACCTGCAATGACGGTGCGGCCGGCGCGCCCGTTGCCGGCGACATGTGCGGCACAGGTGCGGGGCGGCGATGCTCTTGGCCGGTGCCCGGAGTGGCCGAATCCCGTGCGGGTTTTGCCGGTGTCTGAGCATCGGCACCCGATATTCGCGCTTTGGGCGCATCCGCGGTCGATGTCGACGGCGCTGGAACGGGTGATGCGCGAGCGCGGCGATCTCGACTGCCTGCACGAACCGTTCATGTATGACTATTACATCCACCGGCAGACCAAGCGACTGCCGATGTTTCAACCGGAGGCCGGGCATCCGGTCAGCTACCGCGACGTGCGCGAAACGATACTGCGCCGGGCCGCGCGCGGGCCGGTGTTCTTCAAGGACATGAGCTATTACGTGATGCCGCATCTGATCGCGGATACGGCGTTCTGCGGGCGCATCTTTCATGCGTTCATCGTGCGCGATCCGATGGCCTCGATCGCGTCCTATCATCGGCTGGACCCTGACTTGACCCTGGTCGAGATCGGCATCGAGGCGCAGTGGCAACAGTATCGCGCGCTTGTTGCGCAGGGGATTTGCCCGGTGGTTCTGATGGCCGAAGACGTGCGCGCCAATCCCCCGGCGGTGATCGGGGCCTATTGGCGCAAGGCCGGGCTGGGCCCGGCGGATCATGCCTTTGAATGGTCGCCCGACATGCCGCAGGACTGGCGGCAGGTGGCGGGCTGGCACGCCGATGTCACGACGTCGCACGGAATAGCGCCGCCCGATGCCGCCGCGCGCGCCCGACAGGCAGCGCGGTTCGCGCAAGCCTGCAAAGCGGCGCCACGTTTGCAGAAATTGCTTGACCATCACCGGCCTTTCCATGACCGGTTCTCGGACGTGGCCCTGCACGGGCGGACATAAAGGAAGCCAGCAGATGAAACGCAGAGAACTGGGCAGGGGCGGCCCGAAAGTATTCCCGATCGGCGTTGGCGCGATGTCGTTTGCCGATTTCTACGGAGCGACGACTGAATCCAACAGTTTCGCCATTCTCGACGCGGCCATGGCGGCGGGCGTCAACCATATCGACACAGCCAATGTCTATGGCATGGGCCGGTCCGAAGAAACCATCGGCAGCTATCTGAAATCACGGCCCGAGGCGCGCGAATTCTTCTGCATTGCCACCAAGGGCTCGATCCGGCGGCACGAGGGCGGCAAGGGAAACTTCGTCGACAATTCGCCGGAACAACTGGAGGCAGCGCTGGATGCCAGCCTGAAACGGCTGGGCGTTGACGCGGTGGACCTGATCTATGTGCATCGCCGCGACCCGGATGTGCCGATCGAGGACGTGACGGAAACGCTGGCCGGATTCGTCAGGGCGGGCAAGGCGCATGGCATCGGATATTCAGAGATTGCGCCGACCTCGCTGCGCCGCGCCCATGCGGTGCATCCGGTGACAGCGGTGCAGTCCGAATATTCGCTGGCCACCCGCAGCCCGGAACTGGGACTGGTGCAGACCTGCGCCGAACTGGGCGTGGCGCTGGTAGCATTCTCGCCGGTGGGGCGATCATTGCTGACCGACAACCCGCTGAGTTTCGAGGCGGTGCTGGACATACCGTTCCTGAAGAACAATCCGCGTTTCACCCAGCCGAACTATGATGCGAATATCGCCATGACGATGCCGTTTCGCGCCTTGGCGGCGGACATGGGCGTGCCGGCCGCGGGGCTGGCGAATGCCTGGCTGCTGGCGCAGGGCGATCATGTGATCCCGATCCCGGGCACCCGCTCTGTGACGCATTTCCAGGAGATCCTGCAAGGTGCCGCGATGGAACTGACATCCGACGATCTGGCCGCGATAGACGCCGTTCTGCCGGTCGGCTGGGCGCATGGCGATCGCTACAACACCGCGCAATGGGCCGCGCCAGAACGGTATTGCTAGGCCGTAAGGCATTGGTCTTGAATGGCGAAAATGCTGGCAAGGCGTCTGCCCGCGTCAGCGTCGACGCGATTTCCGCATGGGCCAAGGTGACCAAGCGGACTGTCTGTTATCATTCTGGCCGAGCCGTCCGCGATTGCCTGGCAGATCATGATCCTGATCGAGGGCGGCATGGGCCTTTCGCTCATTCACGGGGATTCGAGCTGCATCGAGTCTGCCGGGAACGCGGCGGGTCAATTGGTGTCGAATGCCGGGTACGTCGCCTGATACATCGCCACGTCGCGCAGACCGTACCTTCGGTACGAAGGGCCAAAACCGGGCTTTCCCGCCGATCGCACCGAATGGTGCATTCCAAAATGAGCCCGGACCCAGTGCGCCCTTGCCCCCGCGCGGCCTACGCGCTATAGCGCCCGCGTCGATAAGGCGGAAAATACCGCAGGACATACAAGACAGGCAGGGTCGGAACCATCCGGCCCTCTTTGTTTTGCGTTTCGCCCGCGACCAATGAAACCCCGTCCCGCATTCGGTGGGCAATAAACCAAGACCGGCGGAGACAACCGCGCGGCCAGCATAAACGCAAGATAGGAACTTTAAAACTTGGCGAACGCAACCATGGAGGAATTCGAAGCCCTCCTGAACGAAAGCTTCGAAATCGACACGCCCGCCGAAGGGTCTGTTGTCAAAGGCAAGGTCATCGCCATCGAGGCGGGACAGGCCATCATCGACGTCGGCTACAAGATGGAAGGCCGAGTCGAGCTGAAAGAATTCGCAAACCCCGGAGAAGCCCCCGAAATCGCCGTTGGCGATGAGGTCGAGGTGTTCCTGGATCGCGTCGAAAACTCGCGTGGCGAGGCCAGCATCAGCCGTGACAAGGCGCGTCGCGAAGAAGCCTGGGATCGTCTGGAAAAGGCCTATGCCGACGAGGACCGCGTCGAGGGCGCGATCTTTGGCCGGGTCAAGGGCGGCTTCACGGTCGACCTGGGCGGTGCCGTCGCCTTCCTGCCCGGCAGCCAGGTCGATGTGCGCCCGGTGCGCGATGCCGGCCCGCTGATGGGTCTGAAACAGCCGTTCCAGATTCTGAAAATGGACCGTCGCCGTGGCAACATCGTTGTGTCGCGCCGCGCCATTCTGGAAGAAAGCCGTGCCGAACAGCGTGCCGAGGTCATCGGCAACCTGACCGAAGGCCAGGCCGTCGACGGCGTGGTCAAGAACATCACCGAATACGGTGCGTTCGTCGATCTGGGCGGTGTGGACGGGCTGTTGCACGTCACCGACATGGCCTGGCGCCGGGTGAACCACCCGTCCGAAATCCTTGCCATCGGTGAGACTGTCAAAGTGCAGGTCATCAAGATCAACAAGGAAACCCACCGTATCAGCCTTGGCATGAAACAGCTGCAGGCCGATCCCTGGGATGCGGTTGGCGACAAGTTTCCGCTGGAATCGGTGCATACCGGCCGTGTCACCAACATCACTGATTACGGTGCATTCGTCGAACTGGAGCCGGGCGTCGAGGGCTTGGTGCACGTCTCGGAAATGTCGTGGACCAAGAAGAACGTCCATCCCGGCAAGATCGTTTCGACCAGCCAGGAAGTCGAAGTCATGGTGCTGGAAATCGACAGCGCCAAGCGCCGTGTTTCGCTGGGTCTGAAACAGACCATGCGCAATCCGTGGGAGGTTTTCGCCGAAGACAACCCGGTCGGCAAAGAGGTCGAGGGCGAGGTCAAGAACATCACCGAATTCGGTCTGTTCATCGGTCTGGACAACGACATCGACGGCATGGTTCACCTCAGCGATCTCAGCTGGGACGAGCGTGGCGAAGATGCGATCCAGAACTATCGCAAAGGCGATGTCGTTCGCGCCGTCGTCACCGAAGTCGACACCGACAAGGAACGTATCTCGCTTTCGGTCAAGGCCATCGGCGGCGACCCGTTCACCGATGCGACCGACGGCGTCAAGCGCGGTTCGATCATCACCGTTACCGTGACGGCGATCGAGGACGGCGGCATCGAGGTGGAACATGAAGGCATGAAATCCTTTATCCGCCGCTCTGACCTGAGCCGCGATCGCGCCGAACAGCGCCCCGAGCGGTTCCAGGTTGGCGACAAGGTCGACGTGCGCGTCACCAATGTCGATGCCAAATCCCGCCGTCTGGGTCTGTCGATCAAGGCGCGCGAGATCGCCGAAGAGAAAGAAGCCGTCGAACAGTATGGTTCCTCGGATTCCGGTGCGTCGCTGGGCGATATCCTTGGCGCCGCGCTGAAAGGTGGCGACGAGTAATCGCGCCCCCACTCAACCGCAAATTGAACGGCCCTGCATCTGCGGGGCCGTTTCCTTTTCCACCCGAATCAATTGCGGCGTTTCACGCCCGGTTCTGTTGCGATCCCCGGCCGGGTGGCCCGACCATCCCCCGAAGCAATGTAAAATCGGTGCAAAACCGGAAGAACATTGAATTAATTCACCGTTTTGGCGCGTGAATTAGTTTTGCGATGCCACATTTCACTCTATAGTCGCACAGCCGGACCCTCCGATGGGACCGGTAAATAAGAGACGCGCGCATAAGGGGGATGCAAGCCATGATCCGCTCGGAACTGATCCAGAAGATCGCCGATGAAAACCCGCATTTGTTTCAGAGGGATGTCGAAAGGATCGTGAATACCATCTTCGAGGAAGTGATCGAGGCGATGGCGCGCGGCGACCGGGTCGAGTTGCGCGGATTTGGCGCGTTTTCCGTCAAGCAGCGCGATGCCAGGGTAGGGCGCAACCCGCGGACCGGCGAATCCGTCGATGTCGATGAGAAACATGTGCCTTTCTTCAAGACCGGCAAGCTGTTGCGGGATCGTCTGAACGGTAACTAGGACCAGCAGAAATGCGTTACATTCGCTATGCGATACTGGCCGCCATCGCGGTGATCATGATCACGGTGGCGCTGGCCAACCGCGCGCCGGTGACACTGAACCTGATGCCGGAGGGGCTGGCGTCATTGCTGCGCTACCCCGGGGCTGCAAACACGCTGACCCTGCCGCTGTTCGTGGTCATCCTGTTTGGCATCGTGGCGGGGGTGCTGCTTGGATTTGTCTGGGAATGGCTGCGCGAGCACAAGCACCGCGCCGAAGTCTCGCGTCAGAAGCGCGAGAATGTGCGGCTGGCGCGTGAAGTCGCCAAGATGAAATCCGATCCCGGTCCGGGCGACGATGTGCTGGCGATGCTTGAGGATAACCGCGCCGCGCGATAAACGGCGTTCATGGGCACTGACATCAAAGTCAAGATTTGCGGGCTGAACACGCCTGAATCGATCACAACCGCCGTGGCGGCGGGGGCGGCTTATGTCGGCTTGAATTTTTTCCCGCGCTCACCGAGATACGTTTCAATCGCGCAGGCTGCCGCGCTGGCGGCATCGGTGCAGCCAGGCGTCTGCAAGGTCGCCTTGTGTGTCGACGAGGAGGATCCCGTCTGGGATGCGATTCTGGCCAGGGTGCCGATCGACATGCTGCAATTGCACGGGCACGAATCGCCGGAACGGGTGTTGGCGCTGAAGGCGCGTCATGGCCTGCCGGTGATGAAAGTCGTATCCGTCGCCGACGCGGGCGATCTGGCGGCGCTGGACGAATTTGGCAAAGTTGCCGACCAGATACTGGTCGACACCAAACCGCCCAGCGGTGCCGTCCTGCCGGGCGGCAACGGCGTGGCATTCGACTGGCGGCTGATCGCCGGGCGGCGCTGGCCGGTGCCGTGGATGCTGGCGGGCGGGCTGACGGCGGATAACGTGGCAGAGGCCATTCGTTTGACCGGTGCACAGCAGGTCGACGTATCCTCGGGCGTCGAAAGCGCGCCGGGCATCAAGGATGCCGGCCGGATCCAGTGCTTTATCAAGGCAGCCAGAGCATGAGCATCATTTTCCGTGAAGCCCGTCGTGACGAGGTGATGACCGTGGTGGCGATGCTGCGCGACGATGCGCTGGGGGCCGCGCGTGAAGGGGCCGCAGAGTCCGAATATCTTGCGGCCTTCGACGCGATGCAGGCCGCGGGCGGCAACCGGCTGATTGTCGGGGTCGAGGTCGACGACATCGTCGCGACCTATCAGCTGACCTTCATTTCCGGCCTCAGCCTTCGCGCCGCCCTTCGTGCCCAGCTTGAAAGCGTCCGCGTTGCCAGCGACCGTCGCGGGCAGGGCCTGGGTCATGCGTTGATCGCAGACGCCGAGGCCCGTTCCCGCGCGGCGGGCTGCGCCCTGATGCAATTGACGATGAACAGCACCCGCGAACAGACGAACCGGTTCTACCAGCAGTTGGGCTTTGTCCCCAGCCACATCGGTTTCAAACGCGACCTTACCTGAAACGCAGGCACCCGGTTATCGGGCCGCCGCCGTCGCCCGTGTCATTGCGATCAGCCCGTTCCAGGGGCCATCGGCGCGAATTACCGCCCCGGGCGGCGCAATTTCCGCGACGGCGGCGATTTTGGGCTGGGAAACCGGCCAATCGCGCCATATTCACGTGGATGCAGACCCAGAACCTGACGGGGGACGAAAGACATGGCTGACGACCGGATCAATTCCTACAAGACCGGCCCCGACGAAAACGGCCGTTTCGGAGATTTTGGCGGGCGTTTCGTGTCCGAAACGCTGATGCCGCTGATCCTTGATCTCGAGGCGCAGTACGAACACGCCAAGACCGACCAAAGCTTCTGGGACGAGATGGAATTCCTGTGGAAACACTACGTCGGCCGGCCCAGCCCGCTGTATCATGCCGAACGGCTGACCCAACATCTGGGTGGCGCAAAGATTTACCTGAAACGCGATGAGCTGAACCACACCGGCGCGCACAAGATCAACAACGTGCTGGGCCAGATCATCCTGGCGCGCCGCATGGGCAAGACCCGCATCATCGCCGAAACCGGGGCCGGGCAACATGGCGTCGCCACCGCCACGGTCTGTGCCAAGTTCGGCCTGAAATGCATCGTCTACATGGGTGCGCATGATGTCGAACGGCAGGCCCCCAACGTGTTCCGCATGAAACTGCTGGGCGCCAGGGTGATCCCGGTCACATCCGGGCGCGGCACGCTGAAGGATGCGATGAACGACGCGCTGCGCGACTGGGTCACCAATGTGCGCGACACGTTCTACTGCATCGGCACGGTGGCCGGCCCGCATCCCTATCCGGCGATGGTGCGCGACTTTCAGGCGATCATCGGCAAGGAAGCCAAGGACCAGATGCTGGAGGCCGAGGGCCGTCTGCCCGACACGATCATTGCCGCCATCGGCGGGGGCAGCAACGCGATGGGGCTGTTCTTTCCGTTCCTCGACGATACCGACGTCAACATCATCGGGGTCGAGGCCGGCGGCAAGGGCGTGAATGCCAAGATGGAACATTGCGCGTCCCTGACGGGCGGCCGCCCCGGCGTGCTGCATGGCAACCGCACATATCTGTTGCAGGATGACGACGGGCAAATCCTGGAAGGCTTTTCGATCTCCGCCGGTCTCGATTATCCCGGTATCGGCCCCGAGCACAGCTGGCTGCACGAGATCGGTCGCGCGCAATATGTCTCGATCACCGATGTCGAGGCGCTGGAAGCGTTCCAGCTGTGCTGTGAACTGGAGGGCATCATCCCGGCGCTGGAACCCAGCCATGCCCTGGCCCATGTGATGAAGATCGCGCCGGAACTGCCCAGCGATCACATCATCTGCATGAACATGTGCGGGCGCGGTGACAAGGATATCTTTACCGTCGCCAAGGCGCTGGGTCTGGATATGGATCAGGGCTAACCGAAGATCAGCAATATTCGACAAGGCAAAGGCGCTTTGAACTTTGCCAATCGGGCGCCCAACAGCGGGCGCCCTTTGCATTTGTTGCGTGGTCGGGCAATATTGTTGTGCGGGCGTCACAGGCTAGCAAAGCCAGAAAACAATCGTCGAACGAATCTCCATCCATGTCCTATTCAGCGGCACCTGATCGGACGGATCGGACCCTAGCGGGCAGAGGTCGCAACTCTCCCGGTGCGGTGGGGTACTGCCCCTTCGAATGTCAGGGCCGAAATAGCCGGGGTCGGCATCGAACTGGGTGGGATCGCGTTGAAAGACGTGATCCGGCGCCGCGAGGACACAAACGTAACCGGTTCGCTTTTGAGCACGGCAAAGGCTTGGGCCAGTCCGGGGCAACCCGGGCTGGCCATTTCGCGCATAAACCTTGGTTTAGGGCTGTTGCAGTTGGGTTTGTCGGGCCGGGCCTAAACTCTGGTTGAATGGTCTCACGCCCGACCGACAGGCATAAGGTGCTGACCCGGGCCGAGGATTTCCACGACAGGAGTCCCCCGACCCCACAATAGGAGAGCGACAATGAGAAAAGTAGCAGCCGGCTTTGCCCTGGCGACGCTTCTGGCCGGCGGTACCGCGCTGGCCGGACCCATCGAGGATATCGTCAGCCAGTTCAAGGGCTACGGCTATCAAAGTATTGAAATCCGCCAGACCGGCAATCTGGTCAAGATCGAAGGTGTCCGCAACGGCACCGAACGCGAGATCGTCTTCGATCTGAGTACATCCAGCATCGTGTCGGACGAAACCGGCGCGACGAGCGGTGGCAGCGGGACCGATACCACAGCCAAAGACAAAAAGGACGGCCATGACGACGGTCAGGGCCATGACGATGATGACGACGAAGGCCACGACGATGGCAATGATGATAACGACGACGACGGCCATGATGACCACGGCGATGACCACGGTGACGACCACGGTGACGACCATGGCGATGACCACGGCGACGACAACGAAGACGACCACAGTTGAAACCGACGTTCTTGAGTATGCGGTCCCGGTCGGATAGATCGGGGCACATGCTCTGGAGGCCCCCGATGCGCAAGCTTTTCTACGCTGCGGCCCTTGTTCTGGCAGCCAGCCCGGTGCTGGCTGCCGATGTTACGTCGGCATGGATCAGGCAACTTTCGATCGACGGCTATGACAAGATCACGATTTCGAACACCTGGTTGGGCCGCAAGCGGATCCTCGCCGAAAAGGGTGCGATCGAACGCGAGATCATTATCAATCCGCGGACAGGTGAAGTTCTGCGCGACTATTCGCGCGACGAGAACGGCAAATCGCGCCTGCCCCTGGGGTTCGATGTCGAACTCGACGACGAGCAGGGCGACGGATCAGGCAACACCGAAGGCCAAGCGGGCTCTGGCGACGGAAACGAGGGCCACGGCAACGGGGATGACGGGCACGAGGATGACGGGCACGAGGATGACGGGCACGAGGACGACGGGCACGACGACGGTGGCGAGGACGACGAAGAAGACAACCATGACTGATACCGGCGCGCACACTATATGACTCGTCCGGTCGTTCTTGTTGCAATCCTTGTGGTGCAGGCGGCCTGTACAGTGGTCTTTCTGTGGGATCTGCTTGGCAGCCTGTTTCGGCTGAGCGTTGAACCCCTGACCTGGCAAGTGCGCGAGTTGATGGAAATCGGCGCCGCGCTTGGCCTAGTGCTGGGTTTGATAATGGGTGCGCTGGCGCTTTACCGCGCGCAGCAGCGCACAAACAAGGCCGAGGCGCAACTGCGCGTGGCTTCGGGCGCGTTCATGGAACTGATGGCAGAGCGGTTTGAGGATTGGGGCCTGACGGCGGCCGAACGCGACGTGGCGCTGTTTGCCATGAAAGGCTATAGTATTCAGGATATTGCCGGGCTGCGCCAGACCTCGGAAGGTACCGTAAAGGCGCAAACCAATGCGATCTATCGCAAGGCCGGGGTCAACGGCCGCCCGCAGCTTCTGAGCCTGTTCATCGAGGATCTGATGAGCGAGGCGCTGGTCGTTCCCGCCAAGCTCAGCGCCTGAGAACCAGAATGTCGAATCGGGATTCCAGCATCGGAGCCGGCAGCAGAATACGCGCGGCATTGTCGCCGGTCTGTTCAAGGATGCCGACGACGGCGGTGCGCTGCGGGCTGTCGGTGGCGTTCAGAACGTCCGGCAGCGCGTCGTATCCCGGCGGGTCGTCGCCGCTGACATAGCCGACTCCGGTATAAACCGGCAGCCCGTCGCGCAGTTCGATCCGTCCGCGCGTCAGTTGCGAGCCCGACAGTTTGGCGAACCACCAGCCGTCGCCATCGCGCGTGATCCGGCAGCGGAATGGCCGGTAGACCACCAGCGCGGCGATTTTCCCGGCCTTGATCGTGTTGCACTGCCAGTCGCCGCCCAGGCGCAGCCGGTCGGGCGCAACCGGTGTGCCGGCCATTGCCCGGGCCAACGCGGCAATGTCATCCGGGGCGCCAATGGCAAACGCTTCTCGCAGGGCGGCACCAAGATGGGTATCGGTCCTGTCCAGCCGCGCGGCATCGCCGGGACGCAGCAGCGTTTCCGCGCCCAGCGGCGAAGCAAGACACAAGGCAAGGGCGGCGATCCTAATCCATTGCATGGATTTTCAGCACCTCCAGCGGCACGATATCCAAGGCGCGCCGGTGGGTGGCGGCAAGCGCGACGCGCGGTGCGCAGCCCTCGTCATGGGCCTGCAGAAAGCGGCTTGCGCACAGGCACCAGCGATCGCCCGGTTTCAGCCCGGGAAACCCGTGCGCAGGCATCGGCGTCGACAGGTCGTTGCCGACATATTTCGAATAGGCAAGGAATTCTGCCGTCATCACCGCGCATACCGTATGGCTGCCACGGTCCTCGGCGCAGGTGTCGCAACTGCCGTTGCGGAAGAACCCGGTCAAGGGGCGATGCGAACACGGGCTGAGCGATTCGCCCAGCACGTTCAGCGAAGGGTCTGTTTCAAGGCTCATGCCGTCAATGTAACCGGTTTCGGGGTCCAGTCGACCCAGCGGCCGTGAAAATCGACACGTCCCATGTCAAATCGCAGATCCCCGGGCCACAGTCGCAGCGTCATCCCGGCGCCGGGCGTGGCGTCGTCCGCCTCCATCCCGAACCAGGCGAGGGGGGCGTCATCCGTGGCCGCGGCGCCCGCCGTCTCGATCAGGTCGCGGGCGCGGGTCTGAACGGCGGGCGGAAAATACTGCCAGGCAACCGTGTGATAGATCAGGTGCAGATGGCCGGCCCGGTTTTGCAGCCGGCCCGCCAGCCAGTCGGCGGCGTCAGCCCGGTCGACGGGTGCATCGGCGATGGCGATTGCGGCGCGGGTCCGGGCCAGCCGGTCGGGCTGATCGGGCCAGAGAAACGCGATCAGGCGCAACTCGTCGGCAGGATCCTTGGGGTTCAGCGGTGTCAGATCGGTGCCGCGCCGGCCCGCGATCCGCGGCGTTGCCCCCGGCGGCAGGTCGCCGGTCCAGTCCGGGGAAAGTGTCAGTGCGGATGTCTCGGGGCCAAAGCGAACGCCGTTCACGTTCAGGGCGAACCGGTCCCACATCAGGTTCAGCCCGGCGCTGGCGCCCAGTTCAGACAGCACCAGCGGCAGGCGATGACGCGCGTTCAGCCAGTGACCCAGCGCGATCAGCACCGCGCTGCGGCCAACCTCGTTGGTCTGCGGCGGGCGGTTCAGCCAGTCGTCGATCCGCGCGGCGTGGGTCCGCATCGCCCGATCAAGCGCCCGCCACAGGGCGGCGTCACCGGGTGCCGGGTTGGGCGGATATAGCGCGGCGAGATCCGGCGCTGCGCCATCCAGGACCAGCCCGTGCAACGCCCCGGCCAGCCGAAGCGGGACCGAGGCGCCCGAGGCACCGATTGCGCCGGGCCAGTTCAGCAGCCGGTCGCAAAGCGGGGTGCCCGGGCGGATATGGTCGCCCAGCAGGCGCAGAACCTGCCCGGTGAACGCCGAGCCGAGTGTCGTGCAGACCCTTGCCTGAAGGTGCAGCGCATCGCGCAGGCTCATCGGAACTTGTCGACCAGTCGCTGAAGCGGGCCGCGCGTATCGGGTTCCGGGGTGGGGTCTTCGGGTTTTGGTGATGGCTTGCCGGCAGCGGGCGCGGGTGTTTTCGATGATCGCGGCGGGGCCGTGCGCAGGGCCACGGCGTTCATGAACCGCGCCGCGTCGCCCGCCGCAAGATCCGCCGCGCCGTCGCTGATGCCGCGCAGCAGGTCGTCGATCCAATCCGCGTCGGCCTTGGCGAAATCATGCAGGACATAGGCCGACACCCGGTCCTTGTGCCCGGGATGCCCGATCCCGATCCGCACGCGGTTGTAGGCCTCGCCGATATGGCCGTGGATCGAGCGCAGACCATTGTGCCCGGCATGCCCGCCCCCGGTCTTGACCCGCAGTTTGCCCGGGGCAAGGTCAAGCTCGTCATGGAACACATAGATATCCGCGGGCTGCAACTTGTAGAAATTCATCGCCGCCGCCACCGACTGACCCGACAGGTTCATGAAGGTTTCCGGCTTCAACAACAACAGCTTGTCGCCACCCAGCTGGCCTTCGGCCAGAACTCCGTTGAACCTGGACCGCCACGGGCCAAAGCCGTGATCCGCGGCGATCCGGTCCACCGCCATGTAACCGATGTTGTGGCGATGGCCGGCGTATTTCGCGCCCGGATTGCCGAGGCCGACGAACAGTTTCATGGGGGCCGCTCCAGCGGGGTGTCAGGATCGCGCCCTGTCTAGCGCGCGGTGCGCGCGCGCGCAATCGGGGGGGCGCAAACGCAAAACGGGGCCCGAAGGCCCCGCTGCGAGTCCGGCGAACGGCCGGACCGTGTTATTCGGTCTCGTCTTCGTCGCCGGCGGTTGGCACCTCGTCGGCGGCGACCTCTTCATCTTCGGCTTCGTCTTCATCGTCAGCCGAACGCAGGCTGGACGGAGCAGAGATGTTGGCGATCACGAAATCACGATCGATGGTCACCTTGGCGCCCTCGGGCAATGTGATCATCGAAATCGTGGCGGTCTCGCCGATATCGAGTCCGGACACATCCAGTGTCAGGCTTTCCGGAATATCGCCGGCGGTCACCAGCAGTTCGACCTCGGGGCGCACAATCGTCAGCACGCCGCCCTTCTTGAGGCCGACCGATACGCTTTCGCCGATGAATTCGACCGGGATGAACAGCTTGACCTTGCTGGTCCGGCGCAGGCGCATCAGGTCCAGGTGGGTTGGCAGGTCCTTGACCACGTCGCGCTGCACATTGCGGCAGATGACGCGGACATCGTCGTGGCCGTCAACCTTGAGGTTGAACAGTGTCGCCAGAAAGCGGCCTGCTTTCAGACGCTTGTACAGCACGTTGAACGGGATGCTGATCGGCAGCGGGTCTTCACCGCCACCATACACAATTCCCGGTACCAAATTATCACGGCGTGCTTGACGGGCGGCCCCCTTGCCTGTCCCCGTTCTGACCGTGGCTTCAAGATCTGGAATCTCGCCAGCCATCGTTATTCTCCTTCAGATTAAGGGCATCCTCCAAGGGTGTATGCCCGGTGAAGCGCTGCCTATAGGGCAGAATATCGGTGATGGGAAGAGCGGAATCCCGCAAACCCGCGCTTGGCAGGCTCCGGGTCTGGCGATAGGGTCGCGCGACTGCGGATTTCCCGGGGATTTGACGATGGCACTTTTGCGCGCCTTGCGCCTGTCGCGCGCGCCTGCGGTGGCGCTGATGTCGGTCGGCATGCTGTGGGGCGGGTTCGCCGCGCTGGTGCCCGATATCAAGGCGGGCATCGACGCCTCGGATCTGAATTTCGGGCTGGCGCTGCTGATGAGCGCGGTCGGCTCGATGTGCGCAATGGCGCTCGCTCCGCGGCTTGGGCGGGCGCTGGGGCGGCTGGCGCTGCCGCTGGTGGGTACGGCGCTTTCGGCCGCGTTTCTGTACCCTGCGCTGGTGGTCAATGTCGGCACGCTGGGCGTGGCGATGTTCGCGGTCGGCGCAACCGTGGCCCTGCTGGATATCACCGCCAATGTCGAGATCAGCGCGCGCGAGGCGCGCCTTGGCCTGCATCTGATGAACGTCAACCACGCGATGTTTTCCTTTGCCTTCGCGATCACCGCCTATGGCACCGGGCTGGCGCGGCAGGCCGGTTACGGGCCGGCAAGCGTGCTGCCGGTGCTGGCGCTGCTGAACCTGCTGCTGGCCGTGATGATGTACAGCCCGAAAGCCGCGACGCCGGCGCCGGAACCCGACGATGGCAGCATTCCGCGCCGGGTGCCGTGGCTGCTGATCGCGCTGACCGGGCTGATCCTGTTCGGGTCTTTCGTGGGAGAGAACGCCACCGAAGTCTGGTCGGCCCTTCATATCGAGCGCACGCTGGGCGCCGAACCCGGCCATGGCAGCCTGGGACCGGCAATGCTGGGGCTGGTGATGGGGCTGGGGCGGTTGTCCGGGCAGGTGGCCGCCGCCTGGCTTGGTCATGCGCTGCTGATCTTCTGGTCGGCGGTGCTGGGCATGATCGGCGCG
>JAJDOB010000281.1 GCA_022340385.1 Rhodobacter sp. | reverse complement strand
GCCGGGTCATCTTCCCAGCAGCTTCATGCCGGCCTCGATCCCCGACAGGGTCATCGGCACCATCCGGTCGGGCCCGAATATCTGTTGGATCATGCCGACCGACTGGGTGTATTGCCAGTATTTCCGGGCCAGCGGGTTGAGCCACAGGCAATTGGGCCATTGATCCAGCGCGCGGGTCAGCCAGACCTGACCGGATTCGGGATTCCAGTGTTCGTTGGCGCCGCCGGCAAAGGCGATCTCGTAAGGAGACATGCTGGCATCGCCGACGAAAATGCATTTGTAGTCGGAATTGTAGCTGCGCAGCACCTCATGCGTCGGGATCTGGGCGTTCCAGCGGCGGCGGTTGTCGCGCCACACGCCTTCGTACAGGCAGTTGTGGAAATAGTAATATTCCAGATGCTTGAACTCGGCGCGCGCCGCGCTGAACAGTTCCTCGACCAGTTTGACATGCGGATCCATGCTGCCGCCGACATCGAGAAACAGCAGCACTTTCACGGCATTGCGCCGTTCCGGCCGGGTCTTGACGTCAAGATAGCCATGTTCGGCGGTGGCGCGGATGGTTCCGTTCAGGTCAAGCTCTTCCTCGGCGCCGTCGCGGGCCCATTTGCGCAGGCGTTTCAGCGCGACCTTGATGTTGCGGGTGCCGATTTCGACGGTGTCGTCGAAATCGCGGAATTCGCGTTTGTCCCAGACCTTTACGGCGCGCTGGTGGCGGCTTTCGGACTGGCCGATGCGCACGCCCTCGGGGTTGTAGCCATAGGCGCCAAAGGGCGAGGTGCCGGCGGTGCCGATCCACTTGTTGCCGCCCTGATGGCGGCCCTGCTGTTCCTTCAGCCGTTCTTTCAGCGTTTCCATCAGCTTGTCGAAGCCACCCAGCGCCTCGATCTCTGCCTTTTCCTCGGGGCTGAGATGCTTTTCGGCCATTTTTTCCAGCCAGTCGGCGGGGATATCGACGGCGTTCAGGACCTGATCCATCGTGATCTCGCCAAGGCCCTGAAAGGATTTGGAAAACGCGCGGTCGAACTTGTCAAGGTTGCGTTCGTCCTTGACCATGGCGCTGCGCGCCAGAAAGTAGAACCCCTCGACGTCATAGGTGACCAGCCCGGCGCGCATCCCTTCCAGAAACGCCAGGTATTCGCGCAGCGAGACCGGGACGCCGGCTTCGCGAAGGGTCTGGAAGAACGGCAAAAACATCAGAGCGCCGTGCGCGAGATCACGATTGTGACGACCAGACCCAGCAGGGCAAAGGCGATCGCGAAGCCGGCGGCATATTGCGCCATGTCCAGCCGGTTGCCGCCGTTGCGCTTTGCCCGATATCCGCCCCAGATCGCACCAATCAGGGCCGATGCAAGCACGATCATATGGGTCTGCCTTCCCTGATCCGGTAGCTGAGCGCCGAGATTTCCTGCATCCGCGAGCGCACGGCCTTTTCAGATCCGAAGCCATAGCGCGCCCAGCCCAGGCTGTCGAGCCGGACGGCACGCGATTCTGCGGTCTTGCCCTGCAAAAGCAGGGCCTCTGCCTTGATCATCAGCAGGGTTGCCAGAAGCGCGGCGTTTTCGGCGGCGGCGACGGGGCCGATCGCGTCATCGACCAGCGCGATGGCCGCATCGGTCTGTCCGGAACTCAGCGCGAAGGCGGCCAGTTGCATCGACACATGCGCGCCCTGCAGCCGGGTTTCGGGGTTGGCGTTGTAGATGGTGCTGGCCTGAAGGAACGAGGCCAGCGCGATATCGGCCTCGCCCGACAACGACAGCCGCCCCAGCGCGAACAGGCTGAAGGCCATGCGATTGTCCGACCAGCCCTGCACGCGGGCGATCTGCACGGCGCGCTTGGCTGCGGCCTGGCGGCGCGAGGCCGGGGTGCGCGGACCCAGCGCCATCTCGATAGCCTCGATCCAGGCGCGCGGCGTGTCGCCGGCGGCGCGCCCGGCGATGCGCTGGCCGCGCGGGTTCAGCCGGGCAAGAATGCCGGGCAGGCGGGCGGCAACCTGCTGACGGGTCATGCCGGATGCCAGTTGCGGCGAATAATATGCGCGCAGGATCAGCATGTCGAAGCCGGTCAGCACGGTGTGGAAATTGTCGTCGTTGAAGACGGAATCGCCAAGCCGATACAGGTCGTTGAGCGGCCCCAGCGCCTGGGCGACCTCTTCGTGCAGGCAGTCGCGGATTTCCTGCGGGCTGACATCGCTGGGCAGGAAGATTGCCATTTTCGTGCGTGTCCGCAGCGTTGTCCAGTCCACCGCGGCACCGCGGCGGTTGCGCTTGAATTCGTCCCAGCTTGACAGGCGGGGCACCACGAAACACGCGGCCTGCGGCACGTAGCGCTGCAATTCGGCGCGCGGCAAAGCCTCGATCGTGATCGCGGCGTCGTGGTCCGCCGATACCTGGCGGATTTCAATCCCGGCCTCCTGGCGCAGGCGGTGCAGCAGGCGCGCAAGGTCGGGGTTCAGGCTGGGCGGCACCTTGCCGGTGGCGCGAATGGTGATCGGACCCTCGAAGCGGGTCAGCACCGGCAGTTGTCGCCCGCTTTCCAGCGTGAAGCCGAGATCGAGGAAGTCCTTGGCGATTGCCGCGTTCGACCGGCCCGGGGCGGTGACGCGCGAATTCACGAAGGTCTTCATCGGCGGCAGCGCAGAGGGGCGCGACGACACGCGGCTGGCGGTGTCATCGGGCACCGGGCTGGCACAAGCGGCCAGAAGCAGGGCGCAGGACGCAACAAGAAACTTGCGCATGTCAGACCCGGCCATAGCGGATGAACGGCGAAAGCTTTCCGATCCGGTCATAAAGCTGACGCGCCTGGGTGTTGAAATCCTGCGTCAGCCAATAGACCGAGGGGCACCCCGCGGCGTCGGCGGCATCATAGACCGCCTCGATCAGTTTGCGCCCGACGCCCTGACCGCGCACGTCAGGGTCGGCGTAAAGGTCTTGCAGATACACCACGTTTTCCGTTTTCCACATGTGTCGGTGAAACAGATAATGGACCAGGCCCACGGGTTTGCCATTCATTTCCGCGATCAATCCGTGAAAATCCTGCGGATCGTTGCCAAGAAGCCGCTTGAAGGATGTATCGTAAACCTCTGGACTCACGGAAGTTTCGTAGAATTCCAGATAGGCGGTCCACATCCGCGCCCATTGCGTTCGGTCAGCGTCGACTATCGGTCGGATGGTTATCAATCTGCGGCCTCCGGATGCGTCTGTTTTCGTGGATAACCGCGAACCGCCGGGAGGTTCAACAGGCTTGTTGGTGCAGGCCCGGCGATATCGGGCGCGGGCCGGCGGGATTGCCGCCGGTTTCGGGGCGCTGGCGGTTGCGGCGCCGGTGCCCCGGGGCATTCCGGCCGCGGGACAGCGCCCGGACAGGCCCCGGACAACGTAAGGATGCCAGCAATACAGCTATTGCACGAGCCCGAAACGCGTTCGATCTGCCTTGGGTTTTGCAATCCGCAGCCCGGCACGAGGAAGCTTGACGCAAGGGCAATCCGTTGACATGCTTGTGCATGTTTTCAAACTTACAAGGTCGAACTCAGAACAGGGAGTAATTTTATGTCGATAAGCAATATTTCCCGTCGGGGTCTGCTGACGAGCGTCGCAGGTTTCGTGTTGGTGGGCGCTGCCGCAGCGAATGCGAAATCCCACACGAACGGCGTGTTTGTCGTCAGGGAAAACCTGAAATTCGAAGGAAACTCGGTTCTGATCGACAACAAGGAACTGGCGGATGCGATGCGCGACAACAAGCGTGAAACCGTCCAGTTCATCGCCGATTCCTTCAAGGTCAAGCCCAGCAGCATCGGCGTCGATCGCGCCGGTCGGATCCTGATCAAGGAAGAAGGTATCGGGCAGCGGATCGACAGCGACTTTGCCAAAGTCAAAAACGGTGCCTGCGGTTTCGGCTGCTGATCGGGTATGCGGCCAGAGATCGCATCTGGGCTGAACCCCGAGGCGCTTCACCTTATCCTGCATCCGACCGAGCAGTGCAATTTCCGCTGCACCTACTGTTACGAACGATTTGACATCGGGCGCATGCCGCCCGATGTGATCGCGGGGATCAAACGCCTGCTGGCCCGGCGCCACGATTTGCGCCAGCTTCATATCGGTTGGTTCGGGGGCGAACCGCTGGTCGCGCTTGATGTGATCCGCGTTCTGAGCCGGGCATTCCAGACCCATTCCGAACTGCACGGTATCGACTATTCCGCCGACATTACCACCAATGGCTACCGGCTGACCGCACCGGTCATGCGCGAACTGGTCGGGTTTGGGGTGTCGCATTATCAGATCTCGATGGACGGCGACAAACCCTGCCACGATCTGACCCGGCTGCGGGCCAATGGCGAAGGTTCGTTCGACACGATCTGGAAAAACCTCTCGGATGTCATGGGCACCGATCTGGAATTCAAGATTACGCTGCGGATCCACTATCACAACGACAATCTGGACTCGATCGATGCGCTGATCGACCGCCTGGTGGCGGCCTTTCCCGGCGACGAGCGGCTGGAGCTTTATTTCAAGAATGTCAGCCCGCTGGGCAGTGCCAACGACAAGAACTTTCCCTTTGTCGAGCGCGAGCGACGCAAAGCCGTCGAAACCCGCTTTGCAGAGCGCGTGGACGGGCGGCTGCCGGTTATGGGCGGGCTCGCCGGAACCGGATATGTCTGCTACGCATGCCGCCCGAATTCACTGGTGATCCGCGCTGACGGGACAATCTCGAAATGCACGGTCGCGCTTTATGACGATCGCAACATGATGGGCCGGCTGTTGCCGGACGGCACCCTGGACCTTGACCAGTCCAAACTGCAGCCCTGGATCGAGATCCTGCTGAACGGCACGGATGAGGGCCGGGCCTGCCCGGTCAAATGTCTTCCACAGGCAGAGACGACGGGCATCGCTGCGAAATGACCGGCCTGCGGTAATGGGGATCGTGCGGCCTGACGCGAATTGCCTTGGAGCGGCGTCCTTTCAGTGTGAATCGGTGGGGCCGCTCTGGCCTTCTGTTTCTGCGCGCAATTCATTCCGAAAACCGGTTCCCACTTTTCGGATTGCGCTCTAGCGTCCGCCGCGCGCCATGAACGCCAGGCGCTCGAACATATGCACGTCCTGTTCGTTCTTCAGCAGCGCGCCGTGCAGTTTGGGCAGGGCGTTTGCGCCGTCGCGTTTCAGATCCTCGGGCGTCAGATCCTCGGCCAGCAGCAGCTTCAGCCAGTCCAGCACTTCGGATGTCGAGGGTTTCTTTTTCAGCCCCGCGGTCTCTCTGACTTCATAGAACTGGGTCAGCGCGGTGGACAGCAGCGCCTCCTTGATGCCGGGGTGATGCACCTCGACGATTCTGCGCAGGGTGTCGATATCGGGAAAGCGGATGTAGTGAAAGAAACAGCGGCGCAGGAAGGCGTCGGGCAGTTCCTTTTCGTTGTTCGAAGTGATGATGACGATCGGGCGATGCCGGGCGGCGATGGTTTCGCCGGTCTCGTAGACATGGAATTCCATG